>JBLMXE010000179.1:0-4111 GCA_050257615.1 Chlamydiota bacterium
AGCGGCAACACCAGCGCTGACCGGCTCAAGGATCGGAGAAATGCACGCCGTGAGAAAGGCAAAGGCAGGTACCTGACGGGAATTGGCCCGTGTTAGAATTCGCCGTTTATTTCTACATAAATGGCCCGCGCCTTGCAACTTTACCCAGCCCGTTTCCTGCCGCAGCGTCTGTTCACGAAATTCTGCATCAAGCTGAGCCTGGCGCTGCTGCTGGTTTGCCTCGTCTCCGCTGCCTTCGCGGCCACGGCGCCTGCCGGTGAGGCGCACACGCTCGAGCTCTCGCGGCCGGCGCGTCCGTGGGAGTTCCTGCCCGCAGCCGGTCAGCGCGCCGCCTTATTCGGCAACGAAGCAGGGGATCTCGAAGCCTGGGTCTACCCGCTCAAGCTTTTTCGCGAGTTTCACCTGAAATTCCACGTGAGCGGCGAAGTGGTTCCCGCCGAGGCGCTGGCCCGCACCGTCACCGTGCGCCCCGAATCGGCCACCATCCTCTACACCTCCGACACTTTCCAGCTGCGGGAAACGTTGTTCGTTCCTGTTACAGAACAGGGTGCGATTATTATTCTGGATGTTCGCACCGTAGACCCGATTCAGGTAGAAGCCTCGTTCGTGCGCGACTTCACCCTGGAGTGGCCGGCCGCCCTGGGCGCCACCTACATGAGCTGGGATCCGGAGCTGCGGGCTTTTGCCCTGGGCGAGGAATCGAAGAACTTTTCCGGGCTGGTAGGCTCGCCAGCGGCCGTCAGCTTCCGCCAGGAGTACGCCACCAACTACTCCGCTTCCAACCGCAGCTCGTTCACCCTGGCGCCGGTCAACAAAGGCGAGAGCACGCAGGTGATCGTAATGGCTGCTTCGGTCACCGGGCCCGCAGCAGCCCAATCCACCTACCGCCATCTGGCGGCTGACTACCCCGCCCTGCTGCGCGATTCCGCCGAATACTACCGCCGCGAACTGGCGCAGACCGTTAGCTTGCAACTGCCCGACGCGCAACTGCAGCAAGCTTACGATTGGGCGCGCGTCAGCCTGTTGCAGGGCGTGGTCACCAATCCTTATCTGGGGACCGGACTGGTTGCCGGCTACCGCACCTCCATGGAGAGCCAGCGTCCAGGTTTTGCCTGGTACTTCGGCCGCGATTCGGAATGGAGCTCTTTCGCTTTCGATGCTGAGGGCGATTTTGCCCACGCCCGCCAGGCGCTGGACTTCATTTCCCGCTACCAGCGCGCCGACGGCAAAATCCCCCACGAGATTTCCCAGACCGCAACTTTTGTGGACTGGTTCAACAAGTTTCCTTATCCCTGGGCGTCGGCGGACGCCACGCCTCTGTTCATCATCGCGGTGCGCGACTACGTGCAGCAGAGCGGCGACACCGCCTTCGCCAAAGAAAAGTGGAACAGCATCTGGAGGGCCTACCAGTTCCTGCGCTCGACCTGGGACGCGCATGGGTTTGCGCAGAATTTGGGCGTTGGCCACGGCTGGGTGGAAGGCGGCCCGCTGCGCCCGCCGGAAAAGCCCGAAATGCCGGCGGCGGCCGGCGGTCCGGCACCGCAGGTGATCAAGACCGAGTTCTACCAGAGCGGGTTGGGGATTGAAGCTCTGCGCGCGCTGGCCGATCTGGGCCGCCTCACCGGGCACCAACAGGTCGTTACAGAGATGGAACAAGCCGCTCAGCGCCAGCTTCCCTTACTGAACCAGTCGTTCTGGAACGCACAAAACAAAACCTTTGTCTTTGGGCTCGACCCGCAGGACCGTCAGATTGACGTTGCCAGCATCCTGGCGACGGTTCCGATGTGGTTCCGGCTGCTGGACGCAGACAAGACGGAGCTGATGATCAATCGTCTCGCCGCACCGGATTTTGAGGCCGACTGGGGCGCGCGCATCATCTCTGACCGCGACCCGCGCTACGATCCCGGGGGCTACCATTACGGCAGCGTGTGGCCGCTGTTCACCGGCTGGGCCAGCGTGGGCGAATACCGCTACCATCGTGCTCTGCCGGCCTATGCCAACCTGCGCGCCAATGCCCTGCTGGCGCTCGACGGTTCGCTCGGCCATGTGACCGAAGTCTTGTCGGGCGACTACTACCAGGGCTTGTCCACCGCCTCCCCGCACCAAATCTGGTCGGCGGCCATGGTGGTGAGCCCGCTGCTGCTGGGCATGATGGGCTTACAGGCCGACGTGGCCCAGCACACCCTGGTATTTGCTCCCCACGTGCCGGCGGAGTGGAACTCGTTTCAGATCAGCAACGAGCGCGTGGGGCAGGTCGCTCTCCACCTCGCTTATACGCGCAGCGACGACCTGATCACGCTGCAGGTGCGCCGCAGCGGCCAGGGTGAGTGCACCCTGGAATTTTCCCCGGCGGTCAGCCTGCGCGCCCAAATTACAGGAGTGGAGGTTAACGGCCGTCCGGCGCCGTTCCGGCTTGAGACAAACGCCGAAGACCAGCATGCACGCGTGCGTTTCACTGTCTTCAGCGGCGAAAACACCGTGCGCATTCACGTGCGCAACGATTTCGGCCTGGACCTGGCGAACTCGCTGCCCCCGCTGGGCGCCCGCTCCCGCGCGCTGAAGGTCATTTCCCAGTCCTGGAATACGGATCGCAGCGAACTGACCTTGCAATTAGCCGGGATCGCGGGTCGCCATTATGTCCTGGCCGTGCGCAACCCCAGCCAGGTGGCCTCGGTGGAAGGCGGAGAGGTGATACAGTTGGCTAATGGTTCGGCTGCCCTGCGGGTGACGTTTCCGGCGGCGGTCAAGCCCGGTTACACTCAGGCCACAGTAATGATCCACCTGGTATCGCAGAAAACTGCACGAGGCTCGTCCTCGACCCTGCCCAGCAGTCACCCTGATTTGCGAACCTGCGACCGCTGTCACCTGACTATAAATGCCCAGTCTGCCAGTGTGCCTTAATAAGGAGTTTTTCGATGCTCAAGAGATTTACTTCCGTCCTTATTGTCCTGTATTTCTGCGTCGCTCTTGCCCAAGCCCAGCAGCACACCCGCGACACCGAAGGCCATCAGTGGTGGCAGCACGCGGTATTCTATGAGATCTATCCCCGCAGCTTCGCCGACAGCAACAACGACGGCATCGGCGACCTGAACGGCATCGCCTCCAAGCTCGGCTACCTGCGCGACCTGGGCGTGGACGCCATCTGGATCGCTCCCTGCTATCCCTCGCCCCAGGTAGACTTCGGCTACGACGTTTCCGATTACGACAACATTGATTCCATGTACGGCACGCTGGGCGATTTCGACCGCATGGAGCAGGAGGCCCACAAGCGCGGCATCCGCATCATCATGGATTTCGTGATGAACCACACCTCCGACCAGCATCCCTGGTTCATCAATTCGCGCTCTTCGCGCACCGCCAGCAAGCGCGACTGGTACATCTGGCGCGACGGTCGCGCTCCCGGCCAGCCGCCCAACAACTGGGAATCCACTTTCGGCGGCTCCGCCTGGCAGTGGGACGCCAAAACCCAGCAGTACTACTACCACTACTTTTACGTCCAGCAACCCGACCTCAACTGGCGCAACCCGGCGGTGGAGAAGGCCATGTTCGACGTCCCGCGTTTCTGGTTCAAGCATGGCGTGGCCGGCTTCCGCCTGGACGCGGTGGACACCCTCTTCGAAGATCCCAAGCTGCACGACAATCCCACCCTGCCGGGTAAGAACGCCTACGGCCTGCCCAACATGATTGACAAGTACAACAAGAAGCTGCCGGAGGTGCACGACGTCTTGCGCAAGCTGCGCGTAGTGGCGGACCAGAACGATGCCGTGCTGATCGGCGAGACCTGGACCAAGAACATCTCTGAACTCAAACAGTATTACGGCACCCACAACAACGAACTGCAAATGCCCATGGACTTTTTGTTCACGCGGGTGGACAAGCTTTCAGCTCCCGAATTCCGCAAGCAGATCGCGGGGGTAGACTCCGCCGGCGGCTGGCCAGTGTACGTGTTCAGCAATCACGACATTCCCCGCGCCTACAATCGCTATGGCGACGGCCGCCACAATGATCAGATCGCCAAGTTGCTGGCCGGCTTCTACCTGACCCTGCGGGGCACGCCCATCATGTATTACGGCGAGGAGATCGGCATGCGCAACAACGATCCCACGCGCCG
>JBLMXE010000180.1:0-8406 GCA_050257615.1 Chlamydiota bacterium
GGGTCGCCGCTGCTGGAACTCCCGAATGTGGTTCTCACACCGCACATCGGCGGCTCCACTCATGAGGCCCAGGAGGCGGTTGGCTATCAGATCGCGCAGCAGGTGAAGGAATACCTGAAGCACGGCGTGATCCAGAACGCCGTTAACGTGCCTTCGGTCTCCCATGACGAGTACCTGGAGATGCAGCCTTACATCGTGCTCGCGGAACGGCTGGGAGGATTCCTGGCGCAGATCGTGGAAGGCGCGCCCCAGGAAATCTCCCTGCGCTACACCGGAGGCATTGCCGAATGGAAGACGGAGTTGGTGCGCAATGCCGCCATCAAGGGCGTGCTCAACCAGATGGTCACGGAGAACGCTAACCTGGTGAATGCCGCTGCCCTGGCCGAGAGCTGCGGCGTGCGCGTGCATGAGGCGCGCAAGAGCAAGGGAGCGGGCGGGGCGGGCAACGTGATTTCGTTGCTGCTCAAAACCGCGGCCCAGGAGTGTCTGGTCACCGGTACCGTGCTGCACACCCAGTCGCCGCGCCTGCTCTCAGTGGACGATATTGACGTGGAAGCGCCGCTCGAGCGCAATCTGATCTTCCTGCGCAACCGCGACGTTCCCGGCGTGATCGGCAAAATCGGCACCACCCTGGGCGAGCACAGGATCAACATCGCTGATTTCTCTCTGGGGCGCCGCGCCCACAATGGGGACGATGGCGTGCGCCAGGCGATCGCCGTGGTGCACGTGGATAGTCGCGTGCCGGAGAACGTGCTGGCGGAGTTGCGGCAGATTTCGGCGGTGGAGTTCGCCCGCGCCATCCGCCTGTGACCCCCTTTTTCACCACAGAGGACACAGAGAACACAGAGGGATTTGTAATTGATTAATTTGAAATTTGTAATTTAGGTGCTTGCTGCCCCTGCCTGTATGGCTTGGCGCATGGAAGGCAAACTCACGGTGGATCAAGTTGTGGGTGCTTCGAAAATTACCAATTAGAAATTTGCTAAATTACAAATCCCTCTGCGTTCTCTGTGTCCTCTGTGGTTAAGAATCGCGCAGGCGCCGGCTCTCCGCCAGCACGCCCATGCTGTGCATCAGGTTCTGCAGCGTGATGATGCCCACCAGGCGCTGATCTTCCACCACCGGAATCAGGGTCAGGCCGTCGCGGGTAATCCGGTGGAAAGCCGCGGCCAGCGACTCCCCCTTCTGCCCCACTTCATACACCCGGCTCATGGCCGACTGCACGTAGGAGTTGCCGCTGGAACGCAAAGCTTGCAAAATGTTCTGCTTAGAGATCACACCCACCATGTCGCTGCCGCGGATTACGGGGAAGTCGTCCTGCAGGCAGTGGACCGCTTTGTGCAGCGCGTCTTCCAGGGTGTCGCCGGGCGAGAGGGTGGCGAAGTCGGTAAGCATGATCTCTTCCAGGCGTACCTGTTCCAGCACCGAGTGGAACAGCACTGAGCGCTCTTCCATTTGCGCTCCCAGGAAGAGGCACACTCCCACCACCACCAGCCAGGAGTTCCAGACCATGCCGGCAAACATCATCAGGATGGCGACGCCCTGGCCCAGGCTCACCGCCTGCCGGGTAGCCTGCAGCATCTCCAGGCGGCGGGCAAACAGGGCGCGCAGCACCCGCCCGCCATCCAGCGGGTAGGCCGGCAGCAGGTTGAAGCCCACCAGGAAAAGGTTGCACCATACTAGGCTGCGCAGCAGGTGGCGGGAATGCACCAGGGGCAGCTTCCACAAGCCAGTTTGCGGATACAGGGTCAGCACCACGGCAGCGGCGATGCCGGCAATCGCCAGATTGGCCAGCAGCCCGGCAGACGCCACCCGCAGGTCGCGTTTCCAGAACGGAAGCTTCTCAGCTCCGGTGGCTAGTTGCCGGCTTTCATCCAGCAGCGTGATGCCGCCGATGGGCAGAAGGATAATGGCGCGCACCGGCACGCCCACCCGCCGCCCGGCTGCCGCCTGCACCAGTTCGTGGACCAGCACGGAAGCGAAGATAATGGCCACCAGCGCCAGTCCGCGGCCGGCCCCCATCGGCCCCTGCGGCGGCGCCTCCGTGAACCACACGAACAGCAGCACCAGCAGAAAGGTGACGTGGATGCGGATATCGGCGCCAAACAACCGCCCGGCGGGTAGCGACCAGTTTCTCATGCCTTTGGAAAGGGCGCCGGAGACGGCCCGCGCCCTGGTGTACTTATAGTTTAGACTGAGCCGCCCGCGCGTGCTAATTTTCCCGCCCATGAGGGTCATCGCCGGCACATACCGCAGCCGTCCCCTGCGCTCGCTGCGCGGGCTGGAGATTCGCCCTACCTCCGACCGCCTGCGCGAAACCCTTTTCAATGTGCTGGCCGGCGGTGATCCCGCTCGCCTGCCTGGCACTGTCTGGCTCGACCTTTACGCCGGCACCGGCGCGGTGGGCATTGAGGCGCTCAGCCGAGGGGCCCGCATGGTTTATTTCGTCGAAGAATCGGCCCGGGCCGCCGAGCTGGTGCGGCAAAACCTGCGCGCCCTGGGCATAGAGTCCGACTGCTTTGAGGTCCTTGAGCGTGACGTTCTGGCGGGCCTGCGGCGGCTCGATGCCCAGGCTGTGACCTGTGATTTCTGCTTTCTTGACCCGCCCTACCGCATGAGCGAGGCCTACGAAGAGACTCTTGGTTTTCTCTCGCAATCTCGCCTGTTGCATCCCGCCACCGTGGTCATCGCCGAGCACGACCGCAAATTTGATCCTCCGGTACAGGTTGGCGCTCTCCTGCGCTACCGCAAGCTGGAGCAGGGCGATGCCGGGCTGAGCTTTTATCGCAAGCAGTAGTCAGGAGTCAGGTCTCAGGAGTCAATACACCTGCGGTAGAAAAGAAATTTTGCCAGAGAAAAGAATTCTTCTCGTGGCGCGGGCGCCCTCGCCCGCGCTCAGGCAGACGATCCAGGATTGTTGTTGATTCCGGCCGGAACGAACTCCAAGCGCCGAAAAGCGGATCCGAGTCTCCGTAAGCGGAACGAACTCCAAGAGTCCGAACGTGAAACTGAGTCTCCGTAGGGAGGACATGAAAGTAGCCCGCCACTTCAGTGGCGGGAACGAGTGCGCTTTAGGAGCAAAGTCCCGTCAGGGACGACTGAGCGCGGTGCGGGGCGAACGGCAGGGATCAGGAACGATGACCAGGAAGAAACCAAATCTTTCGGGGGTCAAATGCCGATTGCTAACTGCTGCTGCGCTGACCCCTGACTCCTACATTAAAATCTGCCGCGCCTGCGAGGCGATCGGGTGCTGCATCTCCGCCAGTTCGTTCTTAACCAGATTCAGGCCGTAAACGCACTGCTCGAAGTGCTCGGAGAGACGGGCGAACAGGGGCGCCACCTTGGCGTACTCAAAGAATTCGAACTTGGAGACGATGTAATAGCTCTCCTTGCCGGCTTTCATGAAATCCACAAAATTTTCCAGGCGCTGACGCCGCATGCGGAAGTGGTTAATGCTCTCAGGAAACATGCCGGTGAAGAACAGTGTGAAGTCGCCGATGTGCTTGCGCACCTGCCGTTCGCGGTCGAAGGAGGGGGCAGGTCCATAAATGGGATCGGATTCCAGGAGCATCTCGCCCACATCATCCAGGGGCTTGCCCGCCGCGTTGCGTAACTTGAAAAGCTGGTCCAGTTCACAGAATTCGGCCAGCATATTGGCCACGTAGCCGCTCACTTCCTGGTCGCGCATGCCCAGTTCATCGTTGTAATGCCGGCTCACCAAGTCCAGAAACAAGTCTCGCAAAGGATGCGATTCAGGAATCACGCGATTCTCCTCACTTCATTACCCGCGCAACTAGCGAATTTGGCGTTTAATTAGCGCAAGCTGCGCGCGAAAGCAAGTGACTTTTGATGTGAGCCATCCGTGTACCCCTGCTCTGCCTTGTCCGGCGCGCCTTTCCGCGCTACTTAATTGGACAGCGGGGTCCAGCCTTTTGGTTGTAGTTGCCACAACGCCTCTTCAGCGCAAGAGTTTAGAGCTGTTGGCGCTCCCCTCTGTCGGCTGCCAAACCGATCTGCAAAAGGGACACGCTGTGGCACACTGAAGGCGGAGGAACTTCGGAATGACTCGCCAGAACATCTCCAGCGGTGCACCCTGGGAGGCTGTCGTCGGCTACTCTCGCGCCGTGCGCGTCGGCCCCTACATCCACGTCGCCGGAACTACCGCCGTCAAAGACGGCAAGGTGGTGGGCGCGGGCGACGCCTATGCCCAGGCGCAACAGATTTTTCGCATTATCGAGGCCGCCCTGGCCGAAGCTGGGGCCTCACTGAAGAACGTGGTGCGCACCCGCACTTTCCTGGTCAACATCGCCGACTGGGAAAAGGTGGGCAAGGCTCACGGTGAATTTTTTCGCGATGTCCGCCCCGCTGCCACCATGGTCGGCGTTACCGCCCTGGTTTCCCCCGAGATGCTGGTGGAAATCGAGGTGGACGCGATCACTGAAACCTAGCCACAGAAGTAGCGAGACACAGAGTTTTCCAATCCCTCCTTGTGACCGCCCGCGAGACGACGATAGGGCAGGGGGGTGGGTCAAGAAAGTCCGAAAGCGGCACATCTGTAGGATGCAACCTGCGCCCCCGCCCCGGCAGTCCAATGGCTTAACCTGCTGTCCTGCCAACGGTTACCTTGGTGGCATTTGTTGCACCGGGGAGCCGGAATTGGGCATCAAACGCGTTATAATAGCGGGAGTTCTCGCCAAAGGACGGTCTTTTCAAGATCGAAGTACCAAATGCCTAACCGATTTAAAGCGTTAATTCTCTCCGTTTCTCTCGCTGTAGTGCTGTTCATGGTGGCCGGCGAACTGGTGGTTCGCGCCTCCGACAACAACGACGGCGCCTACCGCCAACTCAGTGTCTACAGCGAGGTTCTCTCCCGCATCCGCAGCGAGTATGTGGAGGAGCCAAACATTCCCAAGGTCACCGACGGCGCGCTCCACGGGCTGCTGGAATCGCTGGACGCCAACTCCAGCTATCTGAACCCCGAGCAGTACAAGGAGTACAAGGAGCACAAGCAGGATGGAAAGGCGACCATAGGCGCCGCCATTTCCAAACGCTTCGGTTATGCCGCGGTCATCGCGGTGGTGCCTGGTGGCCCAGCGGATAAAGCTGGTATTGAAGGCTCCGACATCATCGAGTCCATCGAGAGCCAGAGTACCCGCGATATGTCGCTGGCGGAAATTGCCGACAAACTCTCCGGCGTTCCCGGTTCCACCGTGCCGGTCTCCATCGTGCGCGCCCGCCGCGCCGAGCCGCAGAAAATTACCATCACGCGCGAGCTGGTGAATTTCCCGCCGGTGAGCGACAAGATGCTTGAGGACCAGATCGGCTATCTCAAGGCTGACATCCTCAACAAGGGTAAGGCCCAGGAAATTGCCGGCAAAATCAAGACGCTGCAGCGTGATGGCGCCAAGAAGCTGATTCTCGACCTGCGTGACTGCGCTGATGGCGACGAAGCCGAAGGCGTTGCCGTGGCCAACCTGTTCCTCAATCACGGCACCATCGCCTATCTGCAGGGCCAGAAATATCCCCGCCAGACCTTTAATGCCGATCCCGCCAAGGCGGTCACCAATCTGCCCCTGGTAGTTATGGTCAACCGGGGCACCGCCGGACCGGCCGAGCTTGTGGCCGGCGCCATCATGGAAAATGGCCGTGGTGACCTGGTGGGCGACAAGACCTTCGGCGTCGGCTCAGTGCAGAAGCTGATCGAGATTCCCGACGGCTCCGCCCTTATCCTGTCAATCGCCAAGTACTACACGCCCAGCGGCAAAGCCATCCAGGATACGGCCATCACCCCCAACGTTCTGGTCGCCGATGCCGACCAGGATGCGATTGCGCCCGATGACGACAGCGGCAACGCCGCCGACGAGGAGCGCAAATTGGAGAAGCAGCACGAAGACGATCAGTTGCACAAAGCTATTGACGTGCTGAAGACCCGGCAGGCCAAGTCCTAAGACCAGTGGTCAGTTGCCAGTGGTCAGTTTAAACGGCACTTAGCCTTTGGCACTTAGTCCCTGAACGGCATCGGTGATCCCGGAACACCACAGGGCGCAAAAATTCGTTCTGCGCTTCTTTTTGGCAGTCCCCAGCCGTTGACGACCCCCTCCAAGGGCCACATGCTAATTGCTTCTTTCTGCGTGCCCAACTGGGAACTGACAACTGGCAACTGACAACTGCTGTAGTGCTATCCTGAACTCATCCTCCCATGAAGTTGCTGGACGCAGACCGCCACCCAGTGCAGGTCCGTACCCCTGAAGAAGCCGCGGCTCGTCGCCGGCTGGTGGTCTGGATTGTCTACGGGCTCCTGGTGCTGGCCGCCGCCGGCGTCGGCTCCATGGCAGGACTGTTGTTCATTTACAACACCGACCTGCCCCAGGTAGATGATCTGGAGCACTACCGTCCCATTTCCAATACCGAGCTTTACGACGACCAGGGCCGGGTGATCGGCTCTTTTGCCCTGCAGCGGCGTGTGTTGGCTCGTTACCAGGACTACCCCCCTGTGCTGCGCGAGGCAGTGATCTCCATTGAGGACAAGAACTTCGAGAAGCACTGGGGCGTGAACCTGTGGCGCATCCTGGGCGCTGCCTACCGCGACCTCATCTCCGGCGGCAAGGTGCAGGGGGCTTCCACGCTCACCATGCAACTTTCCCGCAACCTGTTTCTTTCTCCCGAGCGTACCTACAGCCGCAAACTGGAGGAGATTCTGCTGGCCCTCCAAATCGAGCGCCGCTTCACCAAGGCGCAGATATTCACGCTCTACGCCAACCAGATATTTCTCGGCCACGGAGTTTACGGGTTTGAAACCGGCGCCGAGTTCTATTTCGGCAAGCGCGCCCGGGACCTGACCCTGCCCGAGGCGGCGCTGCTGGCCGGCCTGCCCAAAGCGCCGAACTATTACTCTCCCATCAACAACCCGGAACGCGCCCTGCGCCGCCGCAACCTGGTGATCAATTCCATGCTGGAGGATGGCAAAATCACGGCCGCCGAGGCCACTGCCGCCAAGGAAGAGCCCATCCGCCTGCATTTGCAAACCGATCCCAATTCTCTGGCGCCCTATTTTGTGGAGGAGATTCGCCAATACCTGGAAAAGAAGTACGGCAGCGACCAGGTGCACCAGGGCGGCTTGCGCGTTTACACCACTCTGGATGTGGACATGCAAAAAGCGGCCAACCAGGCGGTGCTCGACGGCCTGGCCGCCTACGAGCACCGGCACGGCTGGAAGGGCAGGCTGGAAAATGTGCTGCTGGAGGGCCAGACGCTAGAGGCCTATCACAATCCCGACTGGGACGAAATCATAGCGCCGGGCAGCTATGTGCACGCCCTCGTCACGGAGGTTTCGGCCGGCACCGCGGTGGCGAAGTTCGGCCGGTACTTCGCTTCCCTGGGCCCGGAAGAAGTGGCCTGGACCGGCCGGCGCCTCTCCCAGTTGCTGGCTCCCGGCGACGTGGCTTATGTCAAAGTAATTTCCTTGGGTCCGGGTAAGCAGGCGCGCGTAACGCTGGAGCAGGATTCGGGCGTGCAAGGGGCGCTGCTCGCCATTGACAATGCCAGCGGCGACATCAAGGCCATGGTGGGTGGGCGCGACTTCGATACTTCCAAGTTCAACCACGCCACCCAGGCGGAGCGGCAGGTAGGCTCCTCCTTCAAGCCTTACGTCTATACTGCCGCCATTGACCAGGGGGCCACGCCCGATGACGTGGTGCTGGACGCGCCCGTTACCTTCAACACGCCCTCAGGGCCGTATATCCCGCATAACTACGACGAGAAGTTCGAAGGCAACATCACCCTGCGCCGGGCCCTGGCCGATTCGCGCAACATTCCTGCCCTCAAGACGGCGGAAAAGGTCGGCATTGCCACGGTCATCAGGTACGCTCACCGCTTCGGCATTAACGAGGAGATTCCGCAATACCTACCCATCGCGCTGGGAGCTGCCGATGCGACCGTGCTGGAGCAAACTTCTGCCTTCAGTGTGTTCCCCGATGATGGCGTGCGCCTGCTGCCGCGCTACATCACCAAGGTCACAGACTACGACGGCCGGCTGCTGGAGGAGAATTATCCCGACGTGCGCGACGTGATCAGCCAGCGCACTGCCCGCATCATGACCTCCATGCTGCGTGAGGTGGTGCTGCACGGCACCGGCGTGGCCGCCAGCCGCCTGCCTTATTCCCTGGCCGGCAAGACCGGCACCACCAACGATTTCACCGACGCCTGGTTCATTGGCTTCTCCCCCAATCTCACCTGCGGTGTGTGGGTAGGCTTCGACGAAAAGAAAACACTTGGCAACAAAGAGACTGGGTCGCGCGCCGCCCTGCCCATCTGGATGGAATTCATGCAAGCGGCGCTGAAGGGCCGCGATCCCGGCGAGTTCCAGCCTCCGCCCCCGCTCCAGCCCAGCGCCGTCGCCCAGAAGGT
>JBLMXE010000181.1:0-20666 GCA_050257615.1 Chlamydiota bacterium
CTCATAGGGCAGGCCAAACTCCTCGTGCAAATTCCAGGCGGCCATGGCGGATAATTCTTCCGAGTTCGGCGCGGGCTCGCGAAACACAGAAGCACGGAAAGCGCAGTATTGCGCCAGGCGATCGAGGAGCGCCGGGCATAAGTCCATGCGAGTGGTGGGAAGGCCGGGCTCCTTCACGTAGGCCAGATAGCCGGCGGTGGCGTCGTCCCATGGCGGTGCAAAGCCGGCATCGGCCAAGGCGCGCGCCCGCTCTGCCACATTGGCGCCGTAATGTCCCAAGCCTTCAAATTTGAACAGCCTCCGCCCGTCCCGGGAAAGAAATTTGGGGCGCTCCATGGTCACCCAGGAGGAGGGCCAGTTACAGGCGAGGTCGAAGAAAAGGCGACGCCAGAGGCCGCCGCTGAGGTTCACGGCCGCGTCGGGGAGCGAATCCGGCCGAGGGCGGACGGCATAAGAGCGGAATTCAGGCCAGCGGCGTGCGCCGTCGCGGGCGCGCAGGCGGGAGGGATCGGGCTGGGCAGCGCAGAGAAAGGTGATGCTGTTGCGCGGCACGCCGGCCTGCAGCAGGGCATCGCCGACGGAAAGAAAGGAGGAGCCGCTGAGGCCGGGGCCCTCGTCCACCACCAGAAATTGGGCGCGGCGGGCGCGCTGGGCGGCGATCCAGCGGAGATCATCTGGGCTGAAATCAGTGTGGCGGTCAAAGGGATGGCCGCCAGGGCGCACAGTGATGCGTTCTGCTGCGAGGCCGCGGCGGCGGAGAGCGGCGGCGACAACCGCGCTCAAAGTAGTACCGATGCTGCGAATGCCGACCACGGCGGCACAGGCAGGGGCCAGGGGCAAGGCGTCTGCCAGATCGGCGTATTGCGATGGATGGAGGGCGTAATAAGCGAAACCCTCAGGAGTGGAAAGCGTAATCTGCGGAGGCAGGGTGAGGCAGCTCAGGCGCTCGAGGATTGGCGCGAGGGGGAGATGCCGGCCGAGCAGCAGGTCCGCAAGCGCATTAGTGGCCGCAGCCAGCGCGGGGGCATGGGGCGACTGCAGGTCCGCTAAAGCGGATTCCAGTTCTCCGGAACGCAGCAGAGCTTCCAGCAGCAGCTCGTGCCGGGATTCGGTTCCGGCCGGCTCCAGCTGGCGAATGAGGCGGAGCAGCGCCTGCAGCAAGGCGCTGCCGGAGTGGGGGCGGCGGCCTTCGCGAAATACGAGCATGGAAGTCAGATCAGGCGGCGTGATTCTTGCTGCCGCGGCGCGAGCGGGCTACGTCGCCGTCTTTATCAATGAAGTACAAGTACTGGTTGTCACGTTCGACAGCGCGTGGGACCAGAATTTTAGACTCGCCTTTGCCGGACTTGGGTTTCTGGCAGACGTTGCCTTCGCCGTCGAGATAATAAAGATAGTTTTTGTAATCGCGTTCCAGGTTCAGCTGCTTGACCTTTTCTGCCATAGGGCATGACCTCGCTTTCACTTGGATTCGGGGGAAGGCTGGGCTGATGCCTTGGCCAGAGGGATTAAGGCGGTCAGCGGCGGCGGGAGCGACGGGGGGCCGGATGTGCCGCCTTTTCTGCCTGTTCCGCGGGGGAGAGCACGCGCCGGACAATGGGGGTATTCAGCTTGTACTTGCGCTCGACCATTTTGCCGGTCTGGTCCTGCACCCGGAGGGTGAACACGGGCAGCACGCCTTCCTTGTCGAAGTTTTCCTGGGTAATCGTGACCGGGAAGATACCGAAGAGCTTGCGCTCGCGGTAGGCGGTTTCGTAGCGGTGGCGTTTGACGTTCCAGGTGAAGACGCGAATCTGGTTATAGTCGAAGGGCATGCCATCGCGGGGCTCGGTGAGCACCATCAGGTACTGGGGAACTTGTTTGTCGCCGTCCTGCGCCTGGTCGAGCACAAAAGCGCCGACGATGCGCTGGCCTTCGGCGTATTGGGCCACGTCGAGGGGGACATCAATGTCCACCATGCGGGCCAGCACCCAGCCCACGCGGCCCTGGGGATCGCGCACTAGCCACCAGTCTTCCAGCGGGGGAGGAGGCGGGGTCTTGCCCTTGACATCTTCGCGCACGGGAAGGGCGACAGGCCGCGGCTTGGAAGCGGTGGCACGCTTCAGAATTTGAACCTTAGTGCCGCCCTTGATCTGGTAGAGGTGTTCGGTTTGGCGGCCGGGGGCGATATGAATGTTGGTGTCGTTGTCAGTGAGGCCCGCAGCCATGACGGGTGTGTGGAGGTTGTCGGCGGCGAGCTTCTGCATCTGGTCAAAAACGTCCTGCCCGACCAGGTAGCGCTGTTCGACCCAGCCTTCCTTGCCGTCGGCGGTGCGCACGCGCACGAAGCGGCGGGAGCGATCGAGAACCTCGAGGGGCTCGCCGTTTTTGACCAGGGCCACGCGATTGTAAACGGCAGCGATGCGGTCGCGCAGGTATACCTGGGGCACGGTGACGTAGGCGGTCTCCTTGGGCTGGGAACGGCGCGAGCAACCGGGCAGGAGGGCCAGGGCGAGAAGCGAGAACGCCAGGGTTTTGCGCGGGAGAAATATTGGGGACGGCCTCATCTCTCTTAAATATAGCTCCCGAGGAGCAGTGGCGGGTGGGCATTGCATCAGATGTGTTACGGGGAAAGCATTCAGTCCGTGAATGCTGATCCTTTGAGATGTGGTTGGTCTCCAGCGCCCGAAGGCGGCAGCTCTGCAGCGGCGCGATCGGTACGGCTGAAGCCATGCCCTGATACCAAGCCGATCGCGACAGTGCGGATTCCTATGTCATCACTGCGTGACGGTGAGGCCGGTGGTGCCGGTGGCGGTGGTGCCTCCGACCGGCGTGTAGGTAGCGGTGATGGTGGTCGAACCCGTTCCCTGCAACGTAGCCAGACCGGCGCTTACGCCGCTGAAAACCGCCACACTGCTATTGGAAGAATTGAAAGTGGAGGAAGCGGTCACGTCGCTGCCGTTAAAGGTGGCGCTGAATTGCACGGAGCCACCCGAGGCGGAGAAGCTAACGGTCTGGTTGGCTGGGGAAATGGTCAGGGAGTTGGAGGTGGAGCCGACGGTGAGAGTGGAAGAGCCGCTAACCGCGCCAACGGTGGCGGTAATAGTGGCGGTGCCGGCGCTGACGCCTTTAGCCACGCCGCCGGAAGAGACGGTGGCGATGGTGGCGGCGGAAGTGCTCCAGGTTAGATTGCTCAGGGAAGCGGTGGTGCCGTCGTTGTTGGCGCCGGTGGCGGTAAGTTGCAGGGTGCCATTGATAGCGACAGAAGCGCTCTGCGGAGCGACGGTTATGGAGCTCAAAGTCGGGTTGACAAAAAACCCTTTGCAGGAGACACCGCCCAGCGCGACCAGCACAGCCAGCGCGAGCAGCGGCAGCACAGACTTTCTTGGCATCAACAAATCCCCACGCCCAGATGGGCTAACGGCTTCGGTTGTCAGCGGTGGCGTTGCCCTGCATTTTAACAAACCGGGAACCAGGAAAGCAGAGTTCCACGGCCGGCACCAGCCTGAACACCGAGCCTCGAGTTCACCACGGAGACACAGAGACACGGAGAAAACCGGGTCCAGGACGTATGCTCCGCGGCTAAGAACGGCCAGAACGCGAGCAATTGCACAAGAAAAGACTAGGGTTGGCGCCTGGGCTTGGCGCGCGGGATACGCGCGTCAATGGGCTTGCGGCCGGCGAAGCCCTCCTCCAGACCGTGCCAGTGGGTGATGGCCTTCTCCCCCAGCTTCCAGCACAGCAGGATGATTCGGCCGTCCACGGCGCAAGGGAAGTCGAGCAGGCCAATGTCGAGATCTTTCACCTGCACGCCGGTGGCGTTAATCTCGCTGACCGCGTCCTTAACCTGCTGCGCGGCCTTTTCGCGTTCCGCCTTGCGGCGGGCCAGGCGCACCAGGGGAAGGAGCATGCCACCGGTGAGGAAGACGCGGTGGGCGACTTCCTTGAACTCCTTGTCAATCTCCTCGATTTGCTTTTTTCCGGTGATGGCCTGGCGCAAGAGGCTTTCCAGGACCGGCAATAATTCGTGGGCTTCGTCCAGGGTAAACGTCCGTTCTGACATAGGGTGATTCGACTCGTGCCTGGGGTGGGCTGAAATGTATTCACATTCTATATGAGAAGAGAAGGTAGTTGGTAGCTGGTAGTTGGTCGTCGGCTGCCGGTCGTTGGTCGTTGGCCCGATGAGCTCCGCCTGATGGTCATCTTCTCCGCAGTGCCAACGACTAACGACCAACTACCAACTACCAGCTACTGAATTTCGAGCATGCGGTCGAGAGCCACGCGGGCCCAGCGCTTCACCTGGTCGCGCACCTGGATGCGGTTGACCACGTTGCCTTCTACCAGGTTTTCCAGCGCCCAGCACAAGTGCTGAGGCGAGATGCGGAACATGGTGGTGCAGAGGCAGCCGGAATCATCCAGGGTGATGACTTTTTTGCCTTCGGCGGCGAATTCCCTGGCCATGCGATTGACCAGGTGGAGTTCGGTACCCACGGCGAAGTGCGAGCCCGCGGGCGCTTCGCGAACCAGGTTGAGCAGTTTTTCGGTGGAGCCGATGGCGTCGGCCTTCTGGCAGACTTCCCAGCGGCATTCGGGATGAACGATGACGCGAATGCCTGGATAATTGCGGCGCACCGCGTCCACGTGGCCGGGGAGAAAGCGCTGATGAACCGAGCAGTGGCCCTTCCAGAGGATGACGCGGGCGGCGCGCAATTGCTCCGGGGGGAGGCCGCCGCCGGGCCGGTAGGGATCCCACACCACCATCTGATCGAGAGGGATTCCCATCGCATAGCCGGTGTTGCGGCCGAGGTGCTGGTCAGGAAGGAAGAGGAGCTTAGAGTTGCGGGCCAAGCCCCAGCGCATGACTCCGGCGGCGTTGGAGGAAGTGCAGACCACGCCGCCGCGCTCGCCGCAAAACGCCTTGATGGCGGCGATGGAGTTGATGTAGGTGATGGGGGTGATGCCTGTGCCGGCATCCGACAGTTGCTCCCAGCAGTCTTCCACCTGGGTGATCTCGGCCATGTCGGCCATGGAGCAACCGGCATTGAGGTCGGGCAGGATGACCTGCTGCTCGGGGCGGCTGAGGATGTCGGCGCTTTCGGCCATGAAGTGGACGCCGCAGAAAACGATGTAGCGGCCCGGGGCCTTGGCGGCTTGTTGGCAGAGGCGGTAAGAATCGCCGCGGAAATCGGCGAAGCGGATGACCTCGTCGCGCTGGTAGTGATGGCCGAGGATGATGGCGAGGCCGCGCAGTTGCTCCTTGGCAGCGGCAATACGCTCATCCAGGGAGTGATCGGGAAGAATCAGATAGTTGTCCAGAGAGCAGGATACGGTCGCTGTCGCCACCTTTGGTCTCGCTTTCAGTTCCAAAACATATTCAGCTTCGGAACGGGGTTGTTGAAAGCATCCTGCGGTTCCAGCGGATCCACTATCCGCGGGGATGTTGAGAACCGCGGCGTCTTCTTACTAATAAGATTTTGCCATTCCGGGGAGCCTGACTGCAAGTTAGAGCGCCACGGAGACACAGAGACGCGGAGAAAAGCCAGAAGAGGTTAACAGAGGGCGCAGGGAAATGCGGCAAGAGAAATGCGACTGAAATTTCTCCAGCATCCTCTGCATTACGGTCTTTGCTCCGCGTTCTCTGGGTTGAGATTTTAATGGTTGGCGGCGGCGCGGCGGTAGGCGTTCAAGATGTCGGGCAACGATACGACGCCCTGCAGGCGGGCAGGATCGGCACGGTGCACGACGGGCAACAGCGGCCAGTCGTAGATATGGCGGAGGGCAGTGTCGAGGGGATGGTCGGGATGGAGGAAGGGCACCAGGCTGTTATTGCCGGCCGCGCTTTTCAGGGGCAGCTCGGAGTCGCCCTGGTCAGTCATTTCAGCCAGCTTTTTGCGGGTGACGCCGCGCCAGGCTCCGTCGGGTAAACGGAACAGCAAAAGCGGCTCGGTGGATTGCTCCAGCTCGCGCAGAGCGACCTTCACCGGCTCCTCGCCGGTGAGCAGGGGGGTGCGGGGGGCGCGCATGGCGTCCTCCACGTGCAGCAAGGGCTCCTCGCGCTGTTCCTCCATAGAAGGGAGGTCGAGCCCCGACTGGCGGGAGAGCTCATCGAAAATGGGTGTGGGCTGAGCGGCCCGCGAGATCACGTAGGCGATGGCATTGGAGATGATAACGGGCACGATAATGGTGTAGTTGCCGCTCACCTCCAGCACCATGAATACCGAGGTCATGGGAGCACGGATGAAGCCGGCAAACAGCGTTCCCATTCCTACCAAGCAATAGGCTCCAATGGGGCCGCTCAAGTGAGGAAGCAGTTGGTGTTCCAGAGCCCCCACCGAACCGCCCAGCATGGCGCCGATGAAGAGAGTGGGCGCGAACATGCCGCCGGGGGTGCCGCTGACGAAGGAAATGGTGGTAGCCAGAATTTTGAGCCCGGCCAGGATGCCCAGCATCTGCCAGGCGTACTGGCTGTGCATGGCCTGATCCATGTAGGCGTAGCCCGCGCCCATCACCTGGGGAAAACCGAGATAGCCGATGAAGCCGATGAGCAGGCCGGCTACGCCCGGCTGAAAGTGCTGGGTCCAGGCGGGGGCGTTCTTCAGGCGCAGGCGGAAGTAGAGGATCATCTTCACGAACACTACGGAGGCGATGCCCCCCACCACGCCCAAAACGGCATAAGCCAGCAGTTCCTCGGGATTGGCCGGGCCAATGGGGGGAATGCGGAACAGCGGTTCGGAACCCAGCAGCGAGCGCTCCACCACCACGCTGGAAACCGCGGCCAGCACCACGGCGCCCAGCACGCCCGCGCTCCAACGCCCGATCACCTCCTCAATGACGAAGAGCACAGCTGAGATGGGGGCGTTGAAAGCCGCGGCCAGACCGGCGGCGGCGCCTACCGGGGCGATCAGGCGCAAGCGCTCGCGGGAGAGACGCAGCTTCTCGCCCAGCAGGGAGGCGATGCCGGCGCCGATCTGCAAGGCCGGGTCTTCCGGGCCCAGCGACTGCCCGCTACCGATGGCCAGAGCCGAACAGATGAACTTCCCGACCACCGTGCGAAAAGGAATATGGCCGTTATAGATGTAGAGAGCAGCCTTGGTCTGGTTGACGCCGCTGCCACGCACGCGGGGGAAAACGTAAATGACCAGCAGCGCGATTACGAGTCCCGTCAGCGAAGGCACCAGGAGCAAGTGCCCGCGTGAGGGAGACAGGGAGGTGCTCAACAGCCAGGTGCGTGTGGAGAGATAAGCGATGCGGAAGCACACCACAGCCAGGCCGGAAAGAATGCCGATAAAGATAGCCATGACCAGGAAGAAGGGCTCTTCCCGGACGAGGCGATGACGAAAGGCCCAGAAGCGGCGCTTTTGCGGCTTCTCGGCTGAGTTGGGCTCTTGATCGACGAGTGCCGGGGGTGGCGTCTGATTGTCCATCACCTATCCTCCGCCTGATGGGCCAATAGGAGGAGCGCCAGGTCCGGGCCCTTGGGAGCGCCGCATTGCTGAGCAGTTACTGTTTCGATTTGTGTAACCAATCCCATGGCCGAATCGGCAAGTTGGGGGTCGCGCTCCAGTTTGTTGGGGCGCATGTCGCGCCTGAGTTGTGTGACTTGCTGCTGGAGTTGCTGCATGGCGGAGGGATTGCTGTTGCCAGGCGCCGGGCCGGCCAGCGAGTTGCCGTTTTCTCCGGGTTTAATACTGCTCAGGATCTTGGCTACAAGCCCAGGAGCATGGTTGTTCTGAGGAGTAGAAGGGGGTGCGGGCGTGGCCGGGGCAGCAGGGGTCTGGAGAGCAGGGGTCAGGGAGATGCCGCGCAGCGCGGCGCACTGGTTGAGCCGGCGGCGAGCCTGAGTAAAGGCCTGTACGATGCGTGCCGCTTGTTGCCTGGGATTGAGGCCCTTGGCATAAGGGTTCCATTCCAGAACCAGGCGGCTGGTGGCCAGCAGTTTTTCTGACTTGGAATCGAGCGGCTCGGCGCGGCGGGCGCGGTCCAGGTAGCGGGTGGCCTGCAAATAGCGTCCCAATTGAAATGCGGCTTCGCCCGCGCCGCGCAAGGCAGCAGGCTGCTTTGGGTTCAGGCGCAGCGCCTCTGTGAACTCCTGCAAGGCGTGCTCCTGGTCGCCGGCCTGCAGGAACAGGGCGCCCACCTGAGTGTGGGCGAGGGCAGTGCGGGGAAGTTCGGGAGCCAGAGCGATCAGCTCGCCATCGGCTTGGTTGCTATCGTGCAGGCCGAGAAGATAGTGGATCAGTTCCAGGCGGGTTTGCTGGCGTTCGGCGACATTGCCATCGGGCCAGAGCCCGTAAATGGCGCCGTGGTAATAGCGCAGGGCACGCTGGGTTTCGCCCTGCTTGGCCGCCAGCCGCGCCAATTGCAGGTTGACAGTGCTGTTGCTAGGCTCGTCCTGCCAGAGGGTAAGGAGGTAAGACTGGGCTTCGGGGATGCGGTTGGCGGCCACCAGGGCCTCGGCGAGGCGCAGGCGGTAAGCGGGGTCGTCGTGGGAGTAATAAAGGGCGTTGCGGAAGGCCTGGATGGCGGGCTGCGGCTGCGCGGCCGCCAGAGCCGCCTGTCCCCGCCCGAACCACATCTGCCCCAGCTGCTTCTGCTTCACCTGATAAAAGCGGTTGGCGAACACCGTGGCCGCGCCAAAGGCAGCAGCCAGGATCAGCACCAGCGCCAGAAACAGCGGCCGCACGTGGAGGCCGGCGGGAGAGCGGTCGCGGCAGTAACGGCAGACGGCTCCCGTTCGCGGCAGGGGCCGCTCACAAGTGGGGCATAACGCTTGTTGTGTGGTTTCCAAATCCTGGCGTTTCGTGCGGCGATTAGTTCGTGCTACGACTATTGTAAACGGAATGGGCGGGCAAGGTAAGGTCTATACCACAAGGTATATATAGCGAAGCAGGTTCTATGGCGGGCCGCGCGGCTGCGCAATGTCCTCATCACCGTTAAAAGTGATGTACGTCACAGTTCAATTGGAGTCTCCTGATATATGTTTCATACCCAAGTTTTACCGGGTGAGACGCTTGCTGCACCGAAACCTGGGAGTCATGCAACCCGAACTGTTGCGCGCCTTTGAGGGCACGGCGCTGGTGCGGCACTACCGCCAGGGGGCGCTGGTTTACCGGCGGGGACGTGCTGTGCGCGGGGTGTTTCTGATCCGGAGAGGGCGGGCGCGGCTGCTGCTGGGAGAAGGCGGCAACGGACTGGCCCTGCAGGTGAGCGGGCCCGGTTCCGTGCTGGGGCTGGGTGAAACCATGTCCGGGGCCCCCTATGAAGCAACGGTGGAAACCCTGGAGCCGTGCGAGATCGCGTTCCTGCGACGGGAGGACTTTCTCAGCTACCTGCGGCAGAACTGCGGGCTTTGCCTGCAACTGGTGCAACTGCTCAGCGAAGACCTGCACCAGCTCTACCAGCAGTACCGGACCATTGGCGGGCCGGCGACGCGCAGCCGCAAGCCGCATTCCCGCCCATCCGTGCCCAACGACAGCCAGTCCTAACCGCGCAATCCCAGATGCGGGTTGCGCTCCTGGCAGACGGGTGTGAGTTCGCGGGGATAGACGCCGCCGTTGTATTCCAGCAGGCGATTTTTCCATTTAAGAAACTCGGTGATAGTTTGCGGCTCGATGCGGATTTCCACGCGCAGCAGGCTGGCCAGCAGCAGGTTCATCTCATATTCCATGCCGGCGGCGGTGCGCAGGCTGCGGCGCGGCGGCCTGACCCGCATTTCCACCTTGCGGCCCAGACACTCCAGCAGGCCCCAGTCCGGGGGCAGTTCCCGGGGCGCGATGATTCCGGGGGGCGCCAGGTAGAAGCGCTCACAGCCCAGCGCGATATCGGGGTTCTGGCGAAAAGGCTTGGCGCGGTCGGCAAGGAAATCGGCGCGGCTCACCTTGCATTCCACCACCACGGAGCGGCATTTGCCTTTCCAGCCGATGGCATCAGGCACTTCGCCGCTGGCGCAGGCCTGTTCCGAAAGCACGACGCCGCAGCGGTAGCGGCGCAGCCAGGCGACGGCGACGTTAACTAGTTGCGTGTGGGTCATGGTGATTGACGATTGAAGATTGATGATTGACGATTGAAAACCGCCGCCGTGCGAATCGCGTCAGAGGGAGAGAGCGCGACACATTCGTCAATCTACAATCATCAATCGTCAGTGGATTCAGTGTCCCCTGCCGGGGCAGGGCAGGCTAGTACCTCTCTGGTTCCTGCCGGAGTGGCAGCAGTTGGATACAGGCGCAACTATCACGCGGCGGAATCCTGCTGGTTCACGGCCTGCTGGCTCGCCAGCTTGAGCTTCGCCTCGGTTTTTGTTTGTGGCATTCTCTCTTTCCAGCCGTGCTTCACCAGGAGAATATTCACCGGATAAGAGCAGGCGAAGCCGAGCATCATTCCAATCTGCATCATGAACCAGAAGACAGCCTCATTAACTTTCAGATGTGGGTTGGTGAAGAAGACGAAATACGTGAGCGCCGCCCAAATCGACATTCCCACCTGGTAGGCGATGATGGAAAGAGTGTCGGCACGCATGGCCTGCAGCACGCCCCTGCCGAGCGACAGGCCGCGCATGGGGGCGACGGTGAAGTACTGGAACAATATGCCAAACCCCCAAGCGAGCAAGAAGTCGAGGAGCAAGCGTGTGCCAAGTTCGCCGCCTGCAATCATGAACCCGGCAGCAAACACCCACCATTCGCCCACGATGTCTCCCAGGGCGCAGCCTGCCCCGCAGTGGGTAGTGGCAACAGCAACCTGCTCGCGGCTGGGTGGGGGTTCTGGGGAACGGGCGAGGTTCAGCAAGGAGGAGCCCGGAAGCCGGTTCACTTCCTCTGCGACCTCCCGGTGCATTTGCTGGTAATGCCGCTTTGTTCCCTTGAGGCCAGAGCGCCAGTAACGCCAAACCGCCAGCGGGCCGAAATACAGCGCGGTAAGCGGCCACACCCAATTCATGATGAACATTTTTTGCGGCTGCCGGACTTGGTGAAGCAGGATGGCCAGGGCGCTGGCCGACGAAAGGGCCAGAAAGAGCCAAGCCAACACATGTAGCCAACCCGGGTACGCCATCACTTGTGACCTAGGCCAGGGGCTGCAGGGGGAGGGGTTCGCGGGCTGCGGCCGCCTTCTGGATGTCAGCCAGGGCGCCAGCAGAGAGTTGGCCGCGACTCATGGCGTCCTGGAGAGAGGTATAGGGCCGCCCGGCCACGATTTTGGCTACCAATTCCGGGGCAACGCCGGCGGAGAGCAATTCCTTTTCCTTCGCCATGTTGAGGAACGCCACAGGGTGAATGCCGACCCGGCGGGCGCCCGCATGGCTGATGTACTCCGGCTTCCTTGGGAGGGAGAAGCGGTCGCGTTCCTGAATGGCCGCGCTTTGCAACTCGCGTTCCTTATGCTCAGGCAGGGTACGCTGCAGTTCCCGCGTTCTCTCCCGGATCAAGTCGTCCTGCTCGTTGCCGTTCCTGGGCAGAAGCAGCAAACCGATTCCGAACCCCAGGGCCAACCCCACAAAAAACGTTTTCATTGTTCCTCCGCGCGGGGAACACGCGTTAGCCGGCGCTGTTTAGAACGATGCGGGAGGTGGGGAGGGATTTGCCTAAAAAGCAGCAGTTAGCATTCAGCAGTCAGCATTCAGCCATTAAACCTGCTTCTGAGCTGTTGAAACCCTGGCGACCCATGCCAAATTCGCTCCCTGGGACGCGAAACTGTTGGTAGCGGCCACCATGTCAAGTGGCTGAATGCTGACGGCTGAGAGCTGATTGCTGCTTCTAAAATTTCGTTACTTCGGTGAAGTTGAAGTCGCGCACCTTCATGGGGGGCACCACCATGTCGAAGGACTCTTCCCCGCTGGCACGCACCGGCGTGCCCATCTCCTCCACGTTGGAGAGCATGTGCAGCAGGCTCTCATTGAAGCGGAAGTTGCGAATGCCGCTCTTGAGTTCTCCGTTTTCAATCAGGAACGTGCCGTCGCGGGTCATGCCGGTGAGAATCTTCTCGTAGGGGTCAACTTCGCGGATATACCACAAGCGGGTGACGAGCACGCCGCGGTCGGTGGAGGCAATCATCTGGTCCACACCTTTGGCCTCTGATTGCGCCGGCCCTTCAAACACAATATTGATGGGAGCTTCGCCGATTTCGTTTGGCAGGGGGAAGCCGTGGCCGGTGGGCGCGATGGGGCCGACCTTGGCGGCAAGTTGCGAATCTTTCATCTTCCTGGCGGTGGAGCGTGCGTAGACCAGGCGCTTGACCACGCCTTTTTCGACCAACTGGACGCGCTGGCGGCGGACACCTTCGCCGTCGAAGGGAGCGCCCGACTGCAGGGGATGGGAAACGTCATCCCAGACAGAGATGTTTTCGCCGAACACTTTCGTGCCCACGCGAGTGTTGAGAAAGGAGCGCTGGTCGAGAATGGCCATGCCTCCGAAATCCCAGAACATGAATCCGACCAGGTCGAGCACGGCGGCGGGTTCGAGGATGACGGTGTACTTGCCGGCGGGCAGTTCGCGGGGCTTGGCGGACTGCAGGGCCTTCCTGGCAGCGGTTTCCGCCAGCGCCACGGGGTTAAGGTTGCGCGCGTCGGGGGAGTTGGCCTTCTGCCAGCCGGAGGAGTCGTCGCCCAGCATGGTGACGGAAATTTCCGACGAGGTCTGCGTGTGGTAGGCGGACAAGCCGCGGGAATTGAGCACCGCCTCCACTGATTCAGAATTGGAAAAGATGCCGGCGGCGGTCAGCTTCTGCTTCTTGGCGACATTGACGATTTTTTCCACTGCCTGGGCACGCTGGCCGGGGGTGAGCGAAGAAGTTTCGTAAAAGGCTCGGCCGACTTGCGCGGCACCCTCATAATCCTCAGGGCCGGCAGCGGGGAGCAGGTCGGCGTCCGGTTCCTGCACTTTGGCCAGCGCTTCGGAGGCGAGCACCGCCTGCTTCAGACTCTCGTCGTCGAACTTGTTCGTAGTGGCCCGGGCAGTGCGTCCGGCAAAGACCGTGCGGACAGAGACCACGTAGTTCTCTTCCGCAACGTTCTGGTGGATTGTGTTGTTCGCGAAACGAGTTAAGGCACTTTGGCCGCCGGCGATGAGGGCTTCTACTTCGTCGGCGGTGGAGAATTTCTGCAGGCGTTCGAAGATCTCGGCGGCTTTGTCTTTGGTCAGCATTCAGCACTCAGCACTTGGCATTTGGCACTTGGCATTTGGCCAGTCCAGATTCGATGAGGTTCTTTGCAAGTTTTCGTCAGGCCGTGAGCACCTGCGATTTTAGTTCACGCCGCCGAACGATCAAGAGCAACCTTGGAAAGCAGAGCCGACAGCATCCGTCGCAACTGCCCCAACGATACTGATATTCTCTCGTAATCTGCATCGTTCATGAAACGCAGATCGTGGGCAAGGAGTAAGTGATAATCCAGTTCACTTGCGGAACCGGCGGCGATCTGCAGAAACCGGTGAAACTCGGCGTTGCCGCGGCGCCCGCAGCCCTCGGCGATATTTGCAGCTATAGAAGCACTGCAACGCCGAACCTGGCTGGTCAAGCCATACAATTCTTCTCGCGGAAACCTGGATGTCATTTTGTAAATGGCCGGTGTCAGTTGATGCGCAGCTTGCCAAACACGCAAGTCCCTGAAGTCTTTCATAACGGCGCTCCCCGCAATTGGCCAAATGCCAAGTGCTAAGTGCCAAATGCTACGTCATGCTCAGCACCGTGTTAGTGACACCGCCTAAGTTCCTTTGTACGCCGAGCCCACCTTGATATTGCGAAACCGTGCCGGGGCGGCCCCGTGGCCGGTGCCCATGGTCTGCATGGGCTGGCCCTTGCCGCAGTTAGGTGTGCCCCAGAGCGTCCACTGGTCGCGGGAGCAGATGGCGTCCATGGAATTCCAGAACTCCGTTGTGATTCCGGAATACGACGGGTTCTTCAGTATGCGCCCCAGCTTGCCGCCCTTGATTTCCCAGCCGATCTCGGTGCCGAACTGGAAGTTGTAGCGCTTGTCGTCAATGGACCAGGAGCGGTTGGTCTGCATGAAGATGCCTTTATCGGTGTCGGCAATGAGCTGCTCGAAAGTGAGCGGCTTCTCGCCGGGGAGAATGCTGATGTTGGTCATGCGGATGATGGGAATGCGGTTCCAGCCCTCCGCGCGCATGGTGCCGCCGGAGCGGTTGGCGCCGATGGCGTGCGCGGTCTCGCGCGAGGACAGGTAGCCGGTGAACAGGCCATTGGTGATGATGGGGGTGCACTGCGCGGGCACGCCTTCGTCGTCGTAGGCGAAGGTGCCCAGGCCGGGGCCGTGGTTGCGGGTGGCGTCGGCCACTACGTTCACCAGGTCGCTGCCGTAGCGCAGGGTGCGCAACTTTTCGAGAGTGAGGAACGACATGCCGGCAAAGTTGGCTTCCATGCCCAGTACCCGGTCGAGTTCGATGGGATGGCCGACGGATTCGTGAATCTGCAGGCCGAGCTGGGAGGAATCGAGCACGATGGTGAAGTTGCCTTCGGGACACTGGTCGGCCTTGTGCAGGGCGACGCACTCTTCGGCGATGCGGCGCGCGTTCTCCACCAATTTGAGCTCGTCAATCAACTCGTAACCTTTGTTCTGATATTGGCCGCCGAAGGAGTTGGGATAGGAGCGCTTGTGGATTTCGGTGCCGGCGAAGGAGTAGGCGGTGTAGCCGGCGCCGGTGGTGATCTTGGTTTCGTGGATGTTGGAGCCTTCGGAGGAGAAAAACCACTGCTCGTAGCGGCGGAAATTCATGTTGGTTTCCGCCAGGGTGATGCCCTCGACCGCGCGCAGTTCTTTATCCGCGCGCAGGAGCAGGTCGAGATTCTGCTCCACCGAAGTGGTGAAAGGGTCGGTTTTGCAGGGAGTGGTCCACTCGTCGGTGAAGGGCTTCTCCGGAGCCAGGCGCACGTCGTGCTGCTTGACGCGGGCGGAGGAGCGGGCAATCTCCACGGCTTTGGCGGCGGTCATCTCCACCGCAATGCGGGTGAGGTCCTCAGTGGAGGCGAAACCCCAGGCACCATCGGCCAGCACGCGGATGCCGATGCCGAGCGAGGAGGAGTCGGAGGCGTGGCCCACCCGGCCGTTCTTGGTGGCCAAGGCGCGGTTGCGCTCGTCCACGATGCGCACGTCGGAATAGGAGACGCCGTGCTGGTCGGTCAGGTTCAGAGCCCACTCGGCAATCTGCTTCATGCTCATGACAGACAATGATGATAAATCGTGGGGAGAGTTTTGTGGGAATCAGCTCAGAATTTTAAGTGTGCTGGCCCGGCGATGAACTGCGAAAAGTCACAGTTGTGGTGAAATCACCGCTTTCCTAAGCTGAGGTCGAGAGCATTGGGACGCGAGCCCATGCAGGAGGGCAGCAATGAAACCGAGGACGCTATTCAGGAAACTGATTCATGATCCCGAAATCCTGCTGTTGCCTTGCTGCCATGATGCTCTCTCGGCCAGAATCATCGAGCAAGCGGGCTTTAAGGCGGTTGCCGCCGCCGGCTATGGTCTCTCCGGCAGCCTTCTCGGTATGCCCGATATTGCCGTATTGACCGGCATCGAGATGATTACCCAATACAGGAATATCTGTGATGCGGTGAGCATACCTGTTTTTGTGGACCTCGATACCGGTTTCGGGGACGTGAACAATGTGATCCGCGCCGTAAGGGATTGTGAAAAGGCGGGCGTGGCAGGTCTCCTGATAGAGGACCAGACCTATCCCAAACGCTGCGGCCACATGGCAGGCAAAGGGGTTGTGTCAATTAAGGAATACCTGCCGAAATTGCGGGCCGCTCTTTGGGCCAGAGAAGATCCAGATTTAGTGATCATGGCTCGAACCGATGCCTATGCCATTTTCGGCATAGAAGAGGCGATACGCCGAGCGAGGTTGTACGCCGAGGCGGGAGCCGATATGGTTTTTGTGGAAGCGCTTCATAATCCCGATGAGATGCGAGTTGTGAACAGGGCACTGGCGGAAACCAACACTCCCAGCATGGCGAACATGATCGAAGGCGGTCAGACGCCGCTGCTGAGCACGACGGAACTTCAGGAACTGGGCTACAGTGTGGTGGCCTATCCCTGCGGATCGGTTTACGCGGCCGCTAAAGCTTTGCAGAACTGGGCTCAACACCTGAAAGAGCATGGAACGACTAAGGGGTATCTCGATAACATGCTGAGCTTCGATGAGTACTTTGAGCTCATCGGCGCACGAGCAATCCGGGAGCGGGAGAAAGAGTTCCTTGCGGACAGTCCTGTGCATGATCTACAAGAGTTGCTCCACGCTGGATGACATTTACACCATCATCATCCGCGGGCAGCTAGTGGCCTCTTGAGGGCGGGGTGGCAAGGGCAGGCCGGAAATGAGTCACACAGTCCCGGCGGCAGCACAAGCCGTTCGCGTCCATTGACTCGCCGCGCTACCCCGCCTAACATAGCGCGACACCATGATTGGCCAGACCATCTCCCATTACCGCATCCTGGAAAAGCTGGGTGGCGGCGGCATGGGCGTGGTGTACAAGGCCGAAGATGCCCGCCTGCACCGGCTGGTAGCGCTGAAGTTCCTGCCCGACGAGGTGGCGCGGGATCCCCAGGCGCTCAGCCGTTTCCAGCGCGAGGCCCAGGCCGCCTCCGCCCTCAACCATCCCAACATCTGCACTATTTACGACATTGGCGAAGAGGGCGGCAAAGCCTTCATCGCCATGGAGTATCTGGAAGGCGCAACCCTGAAGCACCAGATCGGGGTGCGGCCCATGGAGATGGAGACCCTGCTCTCGCTGGCCATCGAGATTGCCGATGCTCTGGACGCGGCCCACGCCAAGGGCATCATTCACCGCGACATCAAGCCGGCCAACATCTTCGTCACCGAGCGCGGGCACGCCAAAATCCTCGATTTCGGTCTGGCCAAAATGGAGTATGCAGGCCGCCGGGAGCAGGCGGAAGCAACCGCGCTCAGCGAGGAGCACCTGACCAGCCCAGGATCGGCGCTGGGCACGGTGGCTTACATGTCGCCGGAACAGGCCAAGGGCAAGGAGCTCGACCGCCGCACCGACCTGTTCTCCTTCGGCGCAGTTCTTTACGAGATGGCCACGGGCAAGGTGGCGTTCCGCGGCGAAACTTCGGCCGTCATCTTTCAGGCCATTCTGGACCGGGCGCCTACCGCGCCAGTCCGCATCAACCCGGAGATTCCGCCCAAGCTGGAAGAGATCATCAGTAAGGCCCTGGACAAGGACCGGGAGTTGCGCTACCAGAACGCGGCGGACATGCGGGCGGACCTGAAGCGGGTGCGGCGCGAGCTGGAATCGGGGCGCAGCCCGATTCTAGAGATTGGCGAAGAGGCACCCACGCCGGCTAAGGCAGAAAGTGGGAGGGCAGCAGCCAGCGCCCCAGCCGCGGTGGCGGTAGCCAGCAGCAGCCGGGTAATCGCCGCATCCGGCAGCACGCCGGCCACCAGCGTAAGTTCCTCGTCGGCAGTTCTGCCGCCGCGTCCCAAGTGGCGGATGTATGCGGCGCTAGGCGCGCTGGTCTGCGTGGCCGTGGCCATCGGCTTCGTGCTCTACCAGCGGCGCGCCCAGGCCATGACGGAAAAAGATCTGATCCTGGTGACGGACTTCGTGAACACCACCGGAGATTCCGTCTTCGACGGCACGCTCAAGAAGGCGCTGGCGGTGGACCTGCAGCAGTCGCCGTTTCTCAATGTAGTTTCCGAGCAGCAGGTGCAAAAAACGCTGAAATACATGGGCAAGGGGCCGGATGAGCGCATCACCAGCGACATTGGCCGCGAGATCTGCCAGCGCAACGGCATCAAGGCCATGCTTACCGGTTCTATCGCCCTGCTAGGCAGCCAGTATGTGATCACCCTGCAGGCCATCAATGCCGCGACCGGCGATTCTCTGGCCGAGGCGCAGCAGCAGGCGGCGGGCAAGGATGCGGTGCTGGGCGCGCTGGGCAGTGCCGCCACCAAGCTGCGCGGCAAGCTGGGCGAGTCGCTGGCCTCGGTGCAGAAGTTCGATAAGCCGCTCGATGAGGCCACCACTTCGTCCCTGGAGGCGCTGAAAGCCTTCACCCTGGGAGACGAGCAGCACAGCAAGCTGGAGGACATCGCCTCCATGCCTTTTTACCAGCGGGCCATCGAGCTGGACCCCAACTTCGCGCTGGCCCACCTGCGCCTGGGCCTGGTGGCGGGAAATACCGGCCAGACCGCTCTGGCCACGAAAGAGGTAGAGAAGGCCTTCGAATTGCGTGATCGCACCAGCGAATACGAACGGCTGTACATTACCGCCTACTACTACTTCGACCGGGGAGAAATCGAGAAAACGATTCAAGCCTGGGAGCTGATGAAGCAGACCTACCCGCGCGACCTGCCGTCGCGGGTCAACCTGGCAGTGTCCTATCAGATTCTTGGTCAGTACGAAAAAACCGTAGACAATTGCCTGGACGCGATCCGGGTTGACCCGGACACGCTGAATTGCTACCTGATCGGCGCCGCAGCGTACCGCGACCTGGGCAGACTCGACAATGCGGATGCTCTGCTGGCGCAGGCTAAGCAGAGAAACATTGGCGGCAGCCTGCTCTACCTCGCGCTGGCGGGTTCCGCCATCATCAAGGGGGACAGCGCCGCTGCCGCCCGCCTGCAGGACTTGGCCAAAGCCACCCCAGAAGGCGAGTTGCGCGTGCTGGAACAGCAAACGCAACAGGCTGGGGCGCTCGGCCGCTTGGGCCGGGTGCGGGAATTAACGGCGCATGGGGTAGAACGGGCCAAAGGCTTAGGTCTCTCGGATATTGCCGCGAACCAACTGTTGCAGCAAGCGGACGTCGAAGCCGAATTCGGGTACCCGGCGCGCGCGCTCCAGGAAGTTGATTCGGCCCTGGCCCTGTCGCGCGAGCCGGGCTTTCTGGCGAGTGTCGCCGAGGTCAGCGCAGCCTCCGGCCAGGAGCAAAAGGCTGAGGCGCTGATGAAGGAAGCCGGCAAGGCGCGTCCCGACGATACCTTTCTGCAGAAGGTGGTTATCCCGCGTACTCAAGCCCGCGTGCAAATGCGCCAGGGAAAAGCCGCTGCCGCGGTGGAGACGCTGGCTATTGCCCAACCCTACGAAAACGGCCAGTTCTTTGAGACCCACGTGCTGCGCGGTCAGGCTTACCTGGCCAGCGGCGACGCCGGCAACGCGGCCACGGAGTTCCACAAATTTCTCGCGCGCCGTGCCGAGGCACCTTTTTCTTTCGAGTACCCGCTGGCGCAACTCGGCTTGGCGCGCGCCCTGGCCGCCCAGCACGATGTCGCGGGCGCCCGCACTGCCTACCAGGATTTGTTCGCCATGTGGAAGGATGCCGACCCCGACCTGCCGGTGTTGAAGCAAGCCAAAGCCGAGTACGAGAAACTGCGGTAAGTTCGCCAGACGTCTTCCCAAAAAGGAACTCGGGTCACACGGCGCTGTGATTCTCCTGCTGCCGGAGCAACGGCCAAACTGGCTAGGATAGGAGTAGTGCACTCTTACTTCGCGCGGCCCGCGCCTGCTCAAGCAAGGGGAATGGTTTGAAGATGAGGTCGCGTTGTGAGGTTCTCTTTTAGAAGCGAGAGCTGAACGCTCCTTCTGCTTCACCCTCCTTCTGCAAGGAGGTTCATCATGAAAAGGCAGATCGCAATCACTGCAGGAGTTTGTCTGCTGGTTGCGGGGTTTGCGTTTGGACAAAAATGGATGCAGCAGGCCAGAGTCTCAGTGCCGTTTGAATTCGTAGTTGGCACTACGGTGCTGCCAGCCGGAACCTACACGGTGAGCACGCCGGCCGGTGAAAGCAGCAACCTGCTCCAGTTCACGAACACGGAAACCGGCGTTGCCGCTTTCGCCAGCAACATTGACGTTTCCTTGAAGGGACATGGTTACAACCAGACCTCCAGCCTGGTGTTTGTGCTGGATGCGGGTGGCCGCCATGTGTTGCATCAGGTGTGGATTACGGGCGATAGCCATGGCCATGATCTGGTGCACAAGAAGGGGATACCCCAGCCCCAGCCTCGCTAGCCGAGCGAAGCGGATTTCTTTGCGCGGGCCCCGCACCGCTGAATCTTCTTGCGACGTCAGGGCGATCGTAGCCCTGGCGTCATGTTTTTGAACGGTGACCCGCGACTGGTACACCTTTGTTGGGAGCGCGATGCTGAGACGTACTTCTTTCCGGGCGGTAAGTCGCACGGCCGAGATGGTTGCCGAGGGCTGGACCCTGTTTGCCGGATTACTGATCTGGTCCCAGCTTTGCTTTGTCGCGTACGGGCAGGCCTGCACGGGTTGTACGAGCACAAAGGAGATAGAGGCAACTAAGCCGGCTGTGGACCATGAATTTTCCATGGCGAAAGATGTCCATGAGGTCTATGTTGTTTTCGCCGCCGCGCGAAACGGAAAATTCATTAGTGATCTCTCGGAAAACGACATAACCGTGCTGGACGACAACCAGCCGCCGGCAGCCATCCTGGGTTTCCGTAAGCAGCAAGAACTTCCGTTGCGTGCCGGGCTGCTGATTGATACCAGCACATCCGTGAGGCCGAGGTTTCGCTTTGAGCAGCAAGGCGCGGCCTCGTTTCTTGGCCAGGTTGTGAGACGAGATGGCGATCAGGCGTTCATCCTTGGATTCAGTGACAACCTCGAGCTGGCACAAGACTTCAGCAATGATCCGGAGGTGCTAGCGCAAGGGGTGCGGCGCTTGCGCATCGGGGGAGGAACCGCTCTCTATGAGGCGGTGGCTACCG
>JBLMXE010000182.1:0-5963 GCA_050257615.1 Chlamydiota bacterium
CCAGGATACGAGCTGGGTGCAGCCCCTGCTGGAAAACCTGGAACCGGTGGGCAAGACGGACCGGGAAAAGGGAGCTTTGGCCGAGCGGGTGCGCGATGAGTTGAGCCACGCCGCTGCCGTAATTCAGGACCGTCGCTATGGGCTGGCGCTGGCCCAGTTACAAATTGTGCTGCAGCAGGCCCCGCACAACGACAACGCCTTCATGCTGCAGGGCGAGGCCCTGCTCCGCTTGCACAAATTGCCGGAAGCCGAGACTGCCCTGCGGCAAGCGGTGGCAGTGAATCCGAACAACGACCGCGCCCACTTCCTGCTGGGCGCGGTGCTGTGGGAGGAAAAGCAACACGATCAGGCGATGGCCGAGTGGGGAGTAGTGCAGAAGATCAGCCCCCTCTACCCGCAGATCGAAGAGGTGCTGCTGCAGAAAAGGGCGCAACACCCGGTAGCAGCCACGGAAAAGGAACCCTAACAGCCGGCTTTAAGCCAATTACAGGCCGCCCATGGAACGGAGCCGGCTTACTGGATCAGCGATGGGCTGCCGCTTGAAAACCCAGCGCGCCACCAGAAATCCCAGAGCCACCCACCAAACTTGCAAAGGCTTCATGAGTCTCACCCCGCCCTTAGCCGGGGGAGCCAGGGCCTTCTAAGAACGGTAGCGCCGGGCAAACCAAAGGACAATGGCCCGAAGGTACTACCTGCCGGTTACGGCGGTAATTGGTGACCAAGGGCAGGTTCCAAGGCGTTTGCAGGTTTCAAGAGTTTCAGAAATCGCAAACTGATGCATCAATTGCGCGAAAACTTTGAAACCTTGAAACTTCTAGCCTTCGCGGCGATAAAATCCTTCCATCACAAAAGGAACGGGCGAACCCATGCATTACCTTCTTTTCTACGAAGTGAGCGAGGACTACGTTACGCGGCGCGCTGAGTTTCGCGCTGCCCACCTGGAAAAAGCCTGGCAGGCCAGTGCGCGCGGAGAACTGGTGTTGGGCGGGGCGCTGGCCAATCCCGTGGATGGCGCTATGCTGCTGTTCAAAGGAGACTCACCGGAGGTGGCGGAAAAGTTTGCCCGCGCCGATCCCTACGTGACCAGCGGGGCGGTCAAGCGCTGGTACGTGCGGGAATGGACTACGGTCGCGGGAGAAGAGGCAGCCAATCCCATTCGGCCGGCGGGCATGAAGGCCGGCGGCAAAACCCAAACTTCCTCCTCAGGCAAGTCTTCGGCGGCTCGAGGCGTGATCGTGCGCATGTGGAAGGGGAGGACCACAGCGGAGAAGGCGGGAGAATATGTTCAGCACCTGACCAAAAATGTCTTTCCGGAGCTGCGAGCTATCGCGGGACACCGTGCGGCCTATCTGCTTCGCCGCACGAGCGGCGCCGAAGTGGAATTTGTGGTGCTAACGCTATGGGATTCAATGGAACCGATCCGGAAGTTCGCAGGAGCACACGAGGAGAAGGCGGTCGTGGCGCCACAAGCGCAAGCTCTGCTGAGCAGCTTTGATGATTCTGTGAACCACTACGAGGTGGTGGAAGTTTCAACGGGCGCCGCCCCTACGGGACTAGAATGAATTCCCCGCATGGGCACCCAGAACTTTTCCGTCCTGGGCTTTGCTATATCGCCCTTTCAGGGCTGTGAAATGTTTCAGGCATGAAGCGTGCGAAGCCTTGACCCCGAAACCTTGAAACCTGCGAAACTTTGAAACCTTCTTCCCTACACCTGCAGCACGTCTCCATCGCGGGCGACGGTGAGGTACCAGGTAGGATCCACGAAAAAGCCGAGAATCAGGCGGGAGACCATACCGGTAACAATAACAATGGCGAAGGGCTTCTGGCTGTCGGAGCCGATGCCCGTGGAGAGCGCGGCGGGCAACAAGCCCAGGCCGGCGACCAGGGCGGTCATCATGATGGGTCGCAGCCGCAGCAGTGCGGCTTCACGGGTGGCGGTGCGGATGTCCATTCCTTCCAGTCGCAACTTGTTGATGTAGGAAACCAGAATGACCGCGGTTTCCACCGACACACCCAGAAGTGCCAGCAACCCGAGGACGGAGGAGACGCTGAAAGGAGTGTGGGTGAGTTTGAGGGCGATAAGAGCGCCCACCGGTTCGGTCATGATGACGCCCAAGGCAATGGACATGGGGAACTTGAAATTGCCGTAGAGTGCGAAGAGGATCAAGAAAATCAAGACCACTGCCATGGGGCCGATAAAGTTGAGCTGGCGCTTGGCCTCCATGTACTGGCTGTATTCGCCACCCCAGGTCAGCCAGTAGCCTTCAGGCAGAATTATGGATTTCTTGACGGCGCGCTGGCCATCTTCCACGGCGCGCGCCAAGTCGCGCCCCTCAATGCTGTATTGGATTCCTATGTAACGCGAGTTGTTCTCGCGATAAATGAAAGAGGCGCCATTGCCCTGGGAGATGGTTGCGAGCTGCGCCAGAGGAATAAGCTGACCATCCGGCGTGCCCACCTGCAGGTTCCCGATCTGCTGGGCGCTGCTGCGGAACTGGGGCTGCATGCGTACCACCAGGTCAAACAACTTCTCGCCCTGGATGACCTGGGTTGCCGCCTCGCCTCCCACGGCGGCCTGAATCACGTTTTCGATGTCGGCCACATTGATACCGTAACGGGCGATCTTCTCCCGATCCACATCCACAAGCAGGCTGGGCTGGCCCAGTTCGCGGACCACGGTCAGCTCTGTGAAACCGGGCACCTGAGACAAGGTCTTCTTAATGTCGAGCGCTGTCTTCTGCAGGACATTTAAGTCGGGGCCGTAAACCTTGACCGCGAGCGCGCTCTTCAAGCCGGTAAGGGCTTCATCCACCGCGTCTTCTGCCGGCTGGGTGTAGTTGAAGATGATGCCGGGAAAGGCGCGCAGGCGGGCATCAACGGAGGCAATAAGCTCTTTCTTGTCGCGGATACTACCTCGCTGCCATGCTTGATCCTTGTAAGGCTTGAGCCCCACGTAGAACTCGCAGTTGAAGAAGCCCGTGGGGTCAGTGCCATCATCGGGGCGCCCTAGTTCGGAGCCCACCACGGTGACTTGCGGGTAAGACATCAGAATCTGCCGGATCTGGGGCGCGATCTTGCTGGCCTCATCAAAGGAGATGGTGTAAGGCATGGTGGCGCGCACCCAGAGCGCGCCTTCGTCAAGATGAGGCATAAACTCGCCCCCGATGAAGGGCGCCAGGAGCATCGTAGCCACGAAAATCGCGGCCGAGATCAGCAGCGTCAGCTTGGGGTGGTCGAGGGACCAGTCGAGCTGGCGGGCATATTTGGCCTTGATCCACTCGAACGGCTTGTTAACGCGATCTTTGATCCCGGCCTTGAACCACAGCGAAGCCAGGACCGGAGTGAGGGTGAGGGTAAGGATAAGCGCCCCAATCAGGGCGAAGGACATGGTCTCCGCCATGGGATGGAACAGCTTGCCGGATGGGCCGCTGAGGGCGTAGATAGGCAGGTAACCGGCGATGATGACGGCGACGGAATAAAAGATGGGGCGGTCCACATCGCGCGCGGCCAGCAAGATGACCTCATTAACCTTAATGGGCTGGCCCTCGCGCAAAGCCAATTCACGGTAGATGTTTTCCATCATCACCACGGTGCCATCAATGATGATGCCGAAGTCTATGGCGCCTATGGAGAGCAGGTTGGCCGAAACATCATGGGCATGCAGAACAATGAAGGAAAACAGCAGCGCCAGGGGGATGGTGAGGGCAACGATGATGGCGGCCCGGATGCTGACCAGAAAGAAGATCAGTACGATCAATACCAGCACCATGCCGCGGAGCATATTGCTTTCCACCGTATCGGTGGTCAGGCTCACCAGGTCGCTGCGGTCATAATAGGGAAGAACCTTCACGTCCTTGGGGAGGATCTGCTGGTTGAGCTGCCTGGTCTTCTCCTCTACGCCCCTGAGCACGGTCTGGGTCTGCTCGCCGCGCCGCATGAGGATGACGCCTTCCACGGCATCATCGTTTTTCTCAAAGCCGAACTCACCCAGGCGGGGAGCGTGGCCGATCACGACCTGTCCGATATCCTTGATGCGAATCGGCGCGCCTTTACTGCTGCCCACCACGATGTCGCCGATGTCTTCGCTGTTGCGCACCAGGCCCAGGCCGCGCACGTAATAGAACTGGCCGCCCTGGGAGTAGAAACCGCCGCCGGTGTTGCCGTTGTTGGCCGCTAGCGCATTCATCACCTGCGGCACGGTGAGGTGATAGGCGTAAATCTGCGCCGGATCAAGCAGCACCTGGTACTGCATGGTGGTGCCCCCGAAGCCGGAATCGTCAGCCACGCCGGGCACCGACCTGTAAGCCCGTTCCACCACCCAGTCTTCAAACGTCTTTAGTTCCTGTGGACTGCGGTCGGGGCTCTCCAGAACGTAGCGGTAAACCAGGCCGCTGGGACTGAACAGCGGCGCCATCGTCGGGGTAACCCCCGCGGGCAGTTGGGGCTGCCCCAGGCGCTCAAACACTACCTGCCGGGCAAAGTAATCATCGGTACCCTCTTCAAAGGTGAGACGAATATCGGAAAGCCCGTAGAGGGAGATGGACCGCATCACCTCCATATGCGGCACCCCGTTCATCTCTATCTCAATGGGCAGGGTAACCAAACGCTCCACCTCTTCGGCGGCGTGGCCCGGCCACTGGGTAATCAATTCCACCATGGGCGGAGAGAGGTCGGGATAGGCGTCCACTGGCATTCGCTGGAAGGAAATGATTCCGGCCACCGCCAGGAAGGCGGTGAACATGAGCACCAGAAAACGCTGGCGCAAGGCAGCTTGAACGATGCGGTGAATCATCCCGAGTTAGCGCGGAACTGTGCTCTCTCCCTATTGCTGCAGTGAATTGGCAAATTGCAGGAACAGGCTGCCGTCGCCCACCACCTGTTCCCCGGCTTTCAAACCGTCCACGACCTGGGTGACCCCGTGATTGCTCTCCCCCAGCTTGACCATGCGGCGGGCGAATTGGTTGCTGGTCTGGTTCACCAAAACATAGACGAAGGGCTCGTTTTCGGCATTGCGCAGCACCGCCGAATCGGGCACGGTAAGTGCATTCTTCATAGCTCCCGCGGCCACGGTGACGGTTACGTACATGTCCTTCTTCAAGCGCCGTCCCGGGTTCTGGGTGACTATGCGGGCCTGCACGGTGCGCGACGTGGGATCCAAACCCTCGCTTACGTAGGAAATCTTGCCCCGGAACGGCTGCCCTGGATAAGTGGTCGTAGTGATGGAGACCGGGTCGCCCGCGTGCACGTAGGCCAGATCGTCCTGGAAAACATTGGCCAGCACCCACACCGTACTCACATCGGAAATGGTGAAACACTGCGTGCTGCCGGCCTGTGCCACCTGTCCAGCCGAAACCAGGCGTTCCACCACTTCGCCGCCAATGGGAGCCAGCAGCGGCACCTCCGGCGACGCCGGTTTGTCAATGACCGTTTCGGGATTGGCAATGCCGATGATGGTCAGCGCCTGCTGGGCAGCCACCATGTCCGCCTGCGCCTGCGTGCGGGCCGATTCCGCCGCCTGCAGATCTCGCTCGGCAATGGCGTTGTGCGCGTACAGATCCTTGGAGCGGACGTAATTCTTGTCCGCCAGATTAAAAGCGTCGCGCGCCTTCAGGTAGTTGGCCCGCAGCTGGGAGTAATCGGGGCTGGCCAGGTAGAGCATGGGCTGGTTCTTGCGCACAACCTCTCCCGGCTGCACCACGATGCGGCTCACCGGACCGCTGACCTGGGTAATGACCGGTGTAGTGCGGAACGCGTTGAAGGCCACAGCACCACTCAGGCGCAGGACGCGGCGCATGGTGGTCGGCTGGACGGTGACCACCTGCAGGTGCGACATCTGCTGTGCCGGCACGCTGAAGAGCAGCGCTCCCCCACTGGTAGGATTGGCAGCCTCGGCCGCCTTGGGTGCGCTTCCGCTGCAGGCAGTAAGCAGCACCACAGCGGCCAGCCCCAAGCCGGCGATTCCA
>JBLMXE010000183.1:0-20384 GCA_050257615.1 Chlamydiota bacterium
ATCCCCACAAACAGTTCAAGGGCGGCGATCATGGCCGGCAGGGCGATCACGCCCGCTATGCCGGGCGCGACGACGCCCGCTGGGAACACCGCGGCCGCTATGAATACCGCGCCTACGGGCCGCGCGATGGCCGCCCCCCAGGCTGGGTCCGTGGCAAGAAAGTCGGCTGGGGCTATTGCGGACTCCCTCCCGGCCAGGCCAAAAAATACGGCTGCTGGAGCTATATGTATCAGGGTCGCCGCTACTATTACTACCGCGATGACGATGGCCGCTTCTTTGTTCGCCGGCCCACCATAATCGTGCACGCCGGAGTGGACATCATCCAGTAAGCTCTATCTCGAGTGGGTTACCGGGGATCGCTGCTCAGCGATCCCTTTTTTTATGGAGCCGTACCTGAGGGGAGGAACGTGTCTCAGCCGCCGATGGCGCTGGCGGTTTCGCTGAACACATTGTTGGCCTGGCCGCCTATCAGGCGCAGAGTCCCAACTACAATCACCAGAATGACGGCCAGCATCACCGCATACTCCGCGATGTCCTGTGCTTCGTCATCCTTCCATACTTTGCCAAACAGATTAATGAGCCCCGTGAAAATACTCATTTGTTTACTCCTATTCGTCGGGGGAAACATACAAACGGAGATATGCTAGACGAGAGCGACATCCTCATATTGTGACCTGCGTCATCTTCGTCGGTGACCGTATTAGCAGCTTCTAATTTTCAAACGCCCTTCCGCTTCGCCCCAGCCGTCCCGGGGCATTGGAAACTGCCCCTGATCTTACCTGCGTCCTTCCTCAGCACCGGAGTCGAGCCACGTGGTCTCCCCGGTTTGCACATTCAGGAGTACGGAACGGCTGCTGGAATCCACGCGGATGAAGCGATCGCCGTCCAGCAGGTAAACCTCAAAGGGCCCAGGTGGCCGCCCGGCATCGTCCACCCATTCGCCGCGCCCCGTGCGCGGTACCCGCGTCGCCTTGCGCACCACCGCGGAGGTGGCGGAGCGCGGCTTGCTCGAAACTGCTTGCTTCTGCCCCAGCTGCGAAATGGCTCGCCCCAGTTCAGCCACCGCCCCGCCGATTTGCGGCTTGAACAATAACCACATGACGGCAAAGCCGGCAAAAAGAAAAATGGCTATGAGCAGCTTGGGAACCACAGAGCGGGACTGTCTGCGGCGGGTGACCTCGAGGGGCCGGAATTCCTTCCAGTCGTCAACTGGTTTCCTAGGCGCCAGTTTGAGCTTGGCACTCATACTTACATCCACTGCCTATCCGGGCCCATGAGTCCCGCCCGCCACAACCCGGCCCGGGCGGAACCATTATCCTTGCTGCCCGCTCCCATTGCAACCTCTCGCTTCGCCCGCCCTCAGTTAGAAGGGACGCGCCGGTTTTTGATTTCTTCCAGGTGCTGCTTCAGCCGCTGCAGCACTTCGTCGCTATCTCCCTCTGCCAGTTGGCGTTCAATCTCGTTCAGCGCGAAATGCACAATGTCGTGATGGTGCACCTCTTCGCTTCCCAATTGTTCGGAAAACTGCAGCCACAAGCGGTGCAGTAATGCCACCTCTTTCGCGGTCAGGTGAGGAGCATGAGGGCCCAGAAAGGAAACCTGCCACTGTCCGGGCGCGGTGCAGACTTCGAGCGATACTTGCGGTTTGGGATCGGGCAGACGCTCCCAGGAGCGGCCGGCATCGCGCGCCTGCACGTCGGGAGACATGGCCGCCGCCGGGCCAACCACGATGCGCGACGATTGCAGGCTCTGGGCGGCACGCAACGCTCCATCCCAGAGGTCGTTGGAGGCCTGCAACGCCAGGTGAATGGTCTTCCCATGTTTCTCAGCCACCGATAGGGCGCGGGTAAAAAGCATCTGTTCATTGTTCGTAAACAGCTGCCGCGGCACGATGTCGCGCTCGCCCGAAGCGCCGGCTCCCAGCAGTCGGATGTTCAGGGCCACAATGTCGTACTGTTGTGGCGACACCCGTTCCAGAACCGATTCCAGATGTGACAGCCGGCGATAGTTGTGGATCATGACCAGCACGTTGCCCGGACGGCAGCCGACATTTTGCGGAGTCAGGTCCTCCGCCGCCGCCAGGTGAAATTGATCCAGCGCGGTTTGTGAAGCCGCATGGCGCCGCGTCATCCGCTCCGAAATCACAAAAACGGCGAACACCAACAGCGTGAAAACGATACCCAGGGTGGTGGCCACCTGCTTGGTAAGCAGGTTGACGGTGGCAATGGCCAGCAGGGTCAGAGTGATCAGGCCAAGGCCGAGAGGAAATTCACTTCCCCCCAGGCGCAGATTCAATGGCACCCGATACTCGCGCACGCCGGGGCGCCGGTAGCGCAGCACCAGCACCGCCAGAACTTGCAGCGTGAAGCTCCAGATCACACCGAAGGCGTAAGCTTCGCCCAGCGCGTAAACGTTGCCACGGCTGAGCACGATGGTCAGCAGCTGCAACCCCACCACCAGGTTGATGATGCGATGCGATGTTCCGAAGCGCACGTGCGGGCTGCGGAACCAGCCGCTCAGCACGCCGTCTTCTGAAACCCGGTTGAGCACCCCATTGGAGCCCACGATCGCAGTGTTGACCGCGCCCGCAAGTATGAGCACCCCCACCAGCACCACCAGCGCCTGAAATATCAGCCGCATGGCCAGCGGACCCACTACATTCAGCGCCAGTCCCCCGATCAGGTTGTCCAGAAACTGCGGTCGCGTCTGGTCGGGGATAATCATCACCGCAAAGAACGAAACCAGCGAGGTGAACACCAGGCTGAATACGAAGATAACCAGTGCCGCGCGCTTCAGATTGCGCAGCTTGGGATATTCAATTTCTCGATACACCTGCGCCAGCGTTTCTTCTCCGCTCATGGCCAGCACGCTGTGGCCCAGGGCCACGAAGATGCCCAGCAGGCCGATGCTTTGCACCAGGTTCGTTCGTCCCAGCCACCCCAGCGCGCCCTCCGTGAAATGCAGATTGGCGGGCCGCGGCCAGGGCGGAAGCTGGCCCCCTCGCACCCACAGCGTGTAGCCGCACCACAGGATCAGTATCACCACCGTCACTGTGGTCAGCTGCATTATGCGCAGCGCCTTCTGGCCTGACACTGGAATGCCGCGGATGTTCTGCCGCCAGAAATAAACCGTGGCCAGGCAGGCGAAGACGGCGGCGCCGCCGTCACGTGGCAGACTGATGCCCCAACCCGCCCCACGCGCCAGTTCGTTGAGGAAGACCACCAGATAATGCCCGGCGGAAACCCCGCTGATCGGCCCGGTGAGCACAAAATCAAACATCAGCGCCGACACCGCAAACTTGGCTACCGTGCCCCCCATGGCCCTCTTCACCACGGGATACACGCCCCCGCGCACGAACATGCTGCAGCTCTCGATATAGGCGGAGCGCACCGCGTACGAGAACAGCATGATGCCCAGAATGAACCAGGGTGCCGCCTTCCCTAGCGCCTGCTCCGCAATGCCCCCGGCATAGTAGGCGGACGAGCCCAGGTCGTTCAGCACAATGGCCGCAACCCGCCAGAAGGAAATAAAGCTGAGCATCGCGGTGGTGGCCACCACCACCCGCGGCAGGGCGACGCCCTGGGGCTTGCCGATGTTGTTTTCCGTACTGACCCGCCCTGCGGCAGCATGCGACGCGTTGACCGTCTTGTTCACTCCAGGCCGCCCCCGCACTGGAGTGTGTCCTCTTTCGCTACACCCATGCTGTGATGAGCGTCACAGGCAGGCTGCGGAAAGCGATCTCACGGCTGGATCTCAGGAAGTGATTTTGCACCCGGCCCCGCCGTCGGGAGACGGCAAATGTGGGGTGTTAGGTTTGCAATAGGGCCGGGCTTTTTTCTCGTCCAGAAATTTGTACGCCCTGCGCTCAAAGCCCGTCTGTGACCGCGATCACAATCTGTGTCGTTGGTCGTTGGTTGTTGGTCGTTCGCCTGTGCTGCCGTGAAAGACCCGACCGTCGTTAGTCCCTGCTCGTCAGGCCGTGCTGCCGTGGAAGCCCCGGGCTTTAGCCCCCGGACCGACAGGCGAAGGCCAAGAGCCGTGTTTTGACGCCCGCGCCATTTTTCATGCCGCGATCGTTAAACCAGCCTCGCGCTCGCTCAGCGACTCCACCTTCGGTGACACCAAGCGGGCGAAGTCTTCGTATGCCATACGTACCAGCTCGCTGTGCGACCCCGCGTTGAACACAATCTGTGGATCGCAAGCCACCTCCTCGTCCATCCACACCGGCAATCCGTACAGGCTGCCCAAAGGAGGCATGGCCCCCGGTTCGCATCCCGGAAAGCAATCCCGGAACTCGTCTTCTCGAGCAAGGACAACCGAATGGGCGCCGCTGGCCGCTTTCAGCGCAGCCAGGTCAAGACGCCGGCATGCCGGCACCACCACCATGCACAAGTTGCCATCCACCTTGGCCATCACGGTCTTCGCCAAGTTACGAGCCGGAATGTGCGACGCACTGGCTGCAGCTCGCGCCGTGTCCGATGGGCGATGAAGGATTATTTCGTAATCAATACCTTGATTGTCGAGGAACTCTTTCACATTCATGCACGGCATAACTCCTCCTGGTTCGCGTACTCCGACCGTCGCCCTTTCTCCGTCGGCCTCCTCAGCCCGTCCTGGACTTGCCTGCGCCCGGCGTCGCCACCTCCATGCCGGCCATCCGGTGATGCCGTACCTCCTCCCGTGCCCACTCTTCGCTGCGCGCTTTAGGCATCAGCGCCTCTCCCAGATGTTCCACTCCCGTCGCTATGGCCATGGCCAGCATGATCACGAGCACGCAAGCGCTTACCGATACCCAAACAATCTCGAAGGTCTTCAATCTCGATTGCGGCAATTGCAGAATGCCGGCCGCGTTATAAATCAGGCCGATAAGGATGAACATCAGAACCGCCGTCAGAGCCAGGGCAACCAGGCCGCGTTTCCGAATTCCACTCAAACGGCCGGAAGGTGAAAATAGCGACCTTGTTTGCCTCATTTGCCTCCTCCTGGATGAAAACTTGCTGCCCGCTATTCGGCCCTTCGAGACTTCAGGCCGCCCTCTTCGGCTTCTCCCCTGGCTCACTGTGGTCGCAGCGATGGGCGGCTGCTTCCCGATGCTGCCGCATCTTTTCCCGGTAACCTTGATAGAGCGCATCCGCCAGCACCGCTAGCGCCACCAGGGCCAGCGACACCACGGCAAATCCAAACAGCCAGCCCCACTCCCTATATTGCAGCAGTACAACCGTAAGGAAGCTCATGCTGTTTTCTCCCGCAGCGCCAAAGTCAGGCTATTCGGGTCAGGGACATAAGTTTTGCCTTGGCCGCCGTAGTTAGGAAGGGGGACGAATTCGCTGCCGCGTCCAGAGTGGCGCGCAACATCTGGCCTTGCGCGCACAGAATCGCACCCAGCGAATACAGCGCTAATCCCGAGGTGACCGCCAGAAAGCCCCCCAGCAGAAGTGCGTCTGGCGAACGTCCGGAAAAAGCAATTGTGCCAACTATCGTCACCGCAGCCGCTAGCACGCCCACGGCCTTCACGAATGCGCCCAAGCTGATGTTGCTCTCCGCCACCCGGTAGCCTTGGTCATAGCGGCCGGAAATATCCATGCTTTCGCTGGATTCCGGCATTCGAATTACAGAGGCTGTGCCCATAAGACCTCCTTGGGCAAGATCGCCGCCGATACTAAAACGGTAGAATGCCGCCCCCGTGGCTGCGGTGACAGAAGTCACCCCCAGCAGTGATCCACCGGACGGACGCTTCGTCACCAACCCACAAACTGTTGCATATTGCTACATCCGCATTTTCTGCACCCATTTGTTGACTGTTCTTGCATCCTACCGGAAGAAACCTGCATCACATTCATTTCGCGCTAGTACATTCACTATTGCCCCACGGCGAGGGGCGCATAGTTGCGGGCCCCGCAAAAGTTGGCGTTCAGAAAGGTTAGCCCGCTTGCTCTTGGTAGCCGCACCAGCGATCGGTTCCGAACATTGAAATTCGTTACCTGCATCTTCGTCGGCCTGCTGCTGGCCTTGCCTGCGGTTCACCCGATTCATAAATCGCATTCCGATATAGGGCTCAGCTGCACCCACACCTGCTCTGGACGTCAGGCCCTCGACGTTGACTCCTGGTATTGCGCTCTTCCCCCCGCGCTTGCTATTCCCTCGCACTTTTCTTTCCGCCGCGAGCCCCTCGCCCTGCGCGGCGAAGTTCCCGTTCTCAGCCGCATCGAGGTTGTCCAGGTTCTCGACCGCCCTCCTCCCAACTGCTGAATTCACCACCTGTGGTCTGGCGCTGATTCTGCTGGACCTATCTGGCACGCCGCCCGCACGCAAGCTGTTCTCAACCACACCGGGTCAGGCGCGCACGAATCCGCACCCAATGCTTTAGCGATCGCGATTTCGCATGGGACAGGTGACACATGAAAAGCGCTTTAACCGCGCCTCCGCCCGAGGCGCTCAGCGAGACGGAAACCATCCAACGCGCCCAAGCCGGCGACTTGCACGCTTTTGAGCTGCTGTATTCCGCCCACAAGAACCGGGTGTTTGCCGTCTGCCTGCACATGGCCGGCAGCCGCTCTCTGGCGGAGGAGTTTACTCAGGACGTATTCCTCAATGCCTTCCGCCGCATCCACTCCTTTCGTGGAGCATCCGCTTTTTCCTCCTGGCTGTATCGCATCGCAGTTAATGTAGTACTGGGAGATTTCCGGCGGCAGAAGCGCCGTCCGGAAGTTGACCTGGAGGCCGCCACCGATGATGAGGACGGCAATTATGACGACGTCCTCTCCCGCCACGGCAACTTTGCCAGCTTCGACCCGGTGCTGCGCATCTCCCTGCAGCGCGGCATCGCCCTTCTTCCCAAGGGATACCGCCGGGTGTTTCAGCTCCATGACGTAGAGGGGTATGCGCACGAGGAGATTGCTCAAATGCTGGGTTGCACCGTGGGCAACACAAAGTCCCAGTTGCATAAGGCCAGGCTGGCCTTGCGGCGCTACCTGCTGCGGGAATCCCGCCGGCTGCGGTTGGCCTCCAACCAGCGGGAGCGCGACTCCCTGCGTGTCGCTTCCCCGGTTGGCGCCGGAATCTGACTCGCAGGCGGTTTACCAAAAAGCTGTGGAGGTCCGCAGTCATAAACATTCCGCGAACCTCCACCGCTCTAAGCCGTCTTGCCCAGAGCTGCGGCAGACCCCTTGGGATACATCTGTCCGATCATGCTTTCGTCCTGCTTGGATAGGTGGGTATTCAACGGCGTGCCCTTGTGATCCGTGAAGAGCGAACCGTCGAACTGGTACAGCATGATCGAGTGGAGGTCGAAGCGCGTCGCGCTTATACCCTGGGGAGAATACTTCTGCAGGATATTGTGATCAATATCTTCCTTGCTCCAGTAGTTAGGAGGTCCGGAAAACGCCGCGTAAACCGCCGGCTTATCCCACTTCAGATGCTCCTTCGGTGACTGGTGCTCGTGAATGCAGCCCAAAGCGTGGCCGAATTCGTGTACCACCACCCGCTCGTACTCCTGGTCCTCGGTGTCATCGCGTAACCAGCCGAAATTCATGGTGGGCTGATACTTAGGGAAATAGCTGGTGACCAGGCAGTCCGTGCCCACCGCCGACCAGGAGCCCGCGTCCGCCTCAAAGGAGATGCGGATCTCGGCCTCCGGGTTATCGCCGAAATCCAACTCGATGTTGGCGTACTTTTCCCAAATCTCCGCCTTCTTGATCACTTTCTGCTGCTGCTGTTTATCGCCGTCGAGAAAACGGCAGCGCAGCTTGTAGCCGTTATCCCACTTCTTCAGGTTGATGACTGCCATCCGGGCGACGGCAACCGGATCGGACGCGCTGAGTTCCCCTAAATTCCCCACCACGGCCACGTGGTCGGCAAAATTGGCGCTCGGAGCCTCCCCCGCCATGGTCTTGGTCTTGGTCTGCAGTGTTGAAATGTAGTGAGTCAGCGCCGTCCGGTGTGAGCGGGCAAGCGTCGGATTGTAACTGTCGGGAATTACCCGGTCGAAACAGATGCGAGGTTTGGAAGGTTGCGGCATTGTACCTCCGATCGAGTGAGGGAATCTGAGGTTGTGGAGAACAGCTCTACAAAGGAAGGGTGTGCGCGAAACAAGTGACATCTATCGCGTCGGCTAAGGCGTGTCAAGTGTTTTTGAGATAGAGCGCAGGCCGCGCCGGGGCGGAGCCCATTTGACAATCCGCTGCGGCGGTAGCAGACTTTTTTCAACCCCGTTGCTTGGGCTTTGGCGACCCGCGGCGCAACTTCTCAAGCCAAAATGCCCGCAGGAGAATGATTCGTGGACACCAGTCTGCCCACGCCGCAACCCGCGCGCCCCCGAGTTCTGCTGGTCAATGACCCCAGCCGCGGCAGCCTTGTCGTAGAACAACTCACTCGCAAGGGCTATGACGTTTTCTGGGCGCGCGACACCATGGAAGCCCGCTGGCTCTGGCTCCCCAATTTCTATCATCTGGTGCTTATCCACCTGCCTAAAGACGCCAACTCTGGCAAGGGCTTCGTGCTCAGGATCCGCAAAGAGTCCCCTGGTCAGCGCATCGCTTTCTGGGATGACTGGGGGGGCAGCAACGACGCCGCGGGCCCGCTCAAGCGTCCGGTTACCTCCATTCGCTCGGTGGCCGCCTCCGTTCTCAGCCGGCTCAACCGTCACCGCGTCCGCACTGCTCTCGCCAAGGTCATCGAAATGCCCAAACGCTGAACCTTCCCTCTCACCACGGAGGACACAGAGCACACAGAGTCAATAACTCAACCCAAGAGCATTACCCTGCCGGGCCACGAAGTTGCACTTGCGAACGCGCTCCGCCTCTGTGCTCTTTATGATTGACCTTGTTTCCTCTGTGACCTCTGTGTCCTCTGTGGTTCAAGAACGGTTCTCAGGCCGCCAGCTTCTTTTCCACCGGATGCCGCACCTTGCGGTGGCACGGCCATTCATGCAGCAGTTCCAGATTGCCCAGTCCGTGGCCCTTGGCTGGGTCGCGGTGGTGGGCGTTCACCTCGTCGAAGCGCGCCGGCTTGTGGCACTCTTCGCAGATCCCGTTGGCGCGCGTAAAAAGCACGAACCTTCTCCACGCCCAGTCCCGCGGATAGGGCTCAGGATCGTCCCTGTAAGCTGGCTCCACTTCCGCCAGGTACAACTGAATCGCGTTCTGCTCGCCCAGTCGGGAAGCCGCCTTCCGGGGAGACTTGAGTTCTTCGGGTCGGAACGGTAAGCGCATACGCCCCCCTTGCAACCGCCTGCTGAACTTCAAATAACACTTCGCGTCTCTCCCCTTCCGTGACTTGCGGCACGCTCTTGCGTGATTCCTGCTGTCAGCCTGCATTGGATCACCGCCGGCGTCTCGCCCGCGGTTTAGAATTACACTGCTGTGTGTCCGCTCTAGCCGTCCCCGTTTCCCATGTCGTTTCGCCTATCAAGTTTGCTCCACCGGGGGTTTCAAATTCTCATATTTCGAGGGTTGGAATAATTTACAAAACCATATCCACCCGCCTCCGATACCGCGTAAGTTGCTGATAATATTGCCGCACCTTGACGGTTAGGGAATTGCACTACCCCCTCTCGTACTATGTCAACCATACCTCCAAATACGTCGGCACTGGCTGGGATGCCCGCACCAACTGCGTTCCGCCGCATACCCCGCAGAGTTCAGAATCACTTGCGCACGCTGCGGTCAGAGCGTGGACTGACGCTTCAGCAGGTTTCCGAGGGCACTGGGCTCTCCATTTCCACTTTGCATGCCATCGAGAACGAGCAGGAACGTGAGGCCACCCTGGCAACCGCCTTCAAACTGGCCCGGTTTTATGGCTTGACGGTGGAGAAAATCTGGCAGCCCTTGTACGAGCAGATCTGCCAGGAGGCCGATGATGGCCAGATTTGGCCTGTGCCCTCCGCTCGCGCCTCCACCCGCAAGTGAGCCAATAATCAGGACGTAAGTGCCAGCCTCGCTAAGCCCTGGGGGGGCCGAAACGTCTTTATTCTGCCTTCTCTTAATCCTGACTAGGTATTTACCGTATACCCATTCAGGTATCAGGCCGATTCGTTTCCCCCCTCGCCAGGTCCACAATCTCTTCTACTTTGACCTTAGTAGTTCCCGTTAACCGCACCCCGCGCTGGGAGTTAGCAGCGGGTTCAATCGTTTCGTCAATCTCCGGGGAGGCGCGTGTGCGTTCCGCGATCACCTGCTTTGTGCTTTTCCTGTTCGCCGCCATGCTTGGCTGCGGCTCGGCTGGCATGAGTTCCAGCTCTCAAGCCGCAACCCCCGCCAGCGTCACCGTCACCATGCAACCGGTGCAGGCTGCCTCTCCCGTGCAGGTAGTCGCCAGCGCGACTTCCCCTTATCCCATTCAGAGGTGGCAGGTGGCCGTGGATTCCGCCGTGGTGTGGCAGCAGGCCAGTTCCCAGCCTCAGATTAACCAATCCATTTCCCTGGACCCGGGCCAGCATCAGATCACCACCACTGCCACCAATACTGCGGGCAGTTCGGGCAGCGCCTCCATGGCTGTAACCATACCCAGTTCCGGAACCGCCGCAGCCGACCCCACCTCTCTCTCCGTCGCCTTGAAGCCGATCGGCTCCTCTTCCCCAACCACTATTACCGCCGTGGCGCAGGGCCCCCGCCCGCTCACCGGCTGGGCCTTTTACGTGGATGGCAACCTGGTGGACAAGAAGAACACTTCTGACAGTACTCTCAGCGAAACGGTGCAAATGACGGTCGGCAAACACCAGATCATCGCCCGGGTCTGGGACAATAGCGGCGCCTACGCCGCGGCCACGGCCACCGCCGACATCACCGCCTCCACTTCCAACATCACTTCCGGCAGCTTGATCCCAGACCCGCCCTCCTCCGCCTCGACCTGGAAAAAGGTGGAGGAAAAGAAGGGCTGGTCGACCTGCAGCGCCTGCGCCGGCAATCCCAGCGGCACCGGCCCCGTGGGCACCTACTGGTTCAAGCAGGGCATCACCAGCCCCGCCTTGGACGGCAACAGCATGCAAGGCTACATTGGCGGCTGGGTTCCCTGGGCGGACGCCGTCTACGCCTATCATTTCGGGCCGCAGAGCTGGGCTAGCCACGTCCTCTACACCGTCCATTTCCTGTGGAATGCTTCCAAAACAAGAAGCGGTGATGGCGCCTATGTCGTGCAGGCGGTGGAGTTCGACTCTTTCCTTTTCAGCGGTGGCTACAAATACATGTTCGGCACCCAATGCGACTATGCCGGAGGCTACTGGGGGGTCTGGAATGGTCCCGACAACAGTTGGAAAGATACCTCGCTAAAGTGCGAAAAATTTCCCCCCAACCAGTGGCACACCATTACCTGGTACGGAGACCGCGACCCCAGCACCAAGAAGCTGCACTTCGTCGCGGTTGCCATTGACGGCGTTCAGCACAACATTGATGTCTGGATGGACGCCATCGCCAGCAGTTCGACCGACGATTTCGGCATCCAGTTCCAGCAGGATAGCGACCAGTACGGCAGCCCCTGGAGCGAGTACGTGGACCAGGTCACCGTTTCCATCTGGTAGCCCCGCGCCACATCACATCCGCCTGTGACGCAGGTCCGAGTCCCCGGGCCACGCCTTGCACTATGCTGAAATTTGTTCACCGGACCCATGGAACCGACCACTCCGAAGATCGCGTTTGTTGTGCTGGGCGCTGTCGGCTACATGGGCATGAACGGTATCCGCGCCCTGCATCATCTCAACCGCATGCAGGGCGAAAGGGTGTTTGACCCCGCGCGGCTGCTGCTGGTGGACCTGGACCTGGCTCGTCCCGACGCCCGCCGCCGCCCGGAATGGCAGGAAATAACAGCCCTGCTCGGCCGCCGCCCGCATGCCATCGCTGAGCTCCACCATGCCCGCCCCTGGCTCTGGGGCCTGCGCATGGCTGACCCCCAATGCTGGGCCGTCATCTACGACGCCACACCTTCCATCTTTCACAACGGCCACCTGGTGCAGATGGCTGCCGACCGCGACCGGCACACTATTTACCTTGGCGAGAAGCCCATCTTTACCGCCCTTTCCGATTTGGAAACAGCGCGCCACTTCCCGCCGGAATGCAATTTTTACTGCGATCTGATCGAGACCGAAAGCCCGGTCTTCCGCGGCGTCGAGCGCTATCTGCGGGAAGAACGCCTGCAGGTGGTGCGGCTGTGGATGTGGCGCGCCGGCAGCGGCGCCCTGCGCAAGTCCTTGCGCGCCGACCGCGAAGTCGTCTTTGGCGGCGCCCTCGAAGACAAGGCGTTGCACGATTTCTCCATCACCCTGGGCTGGCTGGGCGGAGCGGCGGCGGTTCGCGGCATTCCCCCGGAACGCATCCGGGTGCAGAATGGCCGCGAGTTCTGCCTGTCTGACCGCGCCCTCCTCTCCCACCAGCCCAGCCTGCTCAGCATGAACAACGGCCTCATCCCCTCCTTCGCGCATATTCCCACCCTGGGCCGCGACTTCCATCGCGACCGCTTCCCTGCCGATGTGTTGACCGCGGTGGATTGCGAATGGGAACTGGACGGCCGCTCCGTTCCCGCCAGCTACCTGGTGAGCTGGGTGGGCGTGACCGGCTCGCCCTGGGAGCAGGACTTTCAGCAGCGCTGGCGCACTGTGGCCAGCCTCGATCTGCCCTTTGGTCAAGCGTGTGAGGTCCGGCACATTGAAGAGTTGAGCCGCAGCTTCGAATGTGACGTGCAGGAGGTGCGGCTGGCCATCGTGGAGTGCCGCGGCCGGCGCGGACGCCAGACCATCCTCTGCAACTTCCTGGGCAAGGAGGCGTTTCCCGGGCTGCGCCGCTTCGCCAAAGCCTTCGGCGAGCACGGCCAGCTGCTGCACAAGATTTATGAAGACCCGCGCTCCCGGGACGGTGCGGCCAAGCTGCAAGATCTGGCTGACATCTTCAGGAGAATTATTCTGGATGTGAAAGGCGAGGCCAAGGCTGAGCACATTGGGCGCGAAGCCACCCTGCTCACCCATGAGCTCATGCTGCGGGCCCATGAGGAACTGCGCCGCAACGTGCAGCGCGAAGTGGAGAAGGCCGGCGACGCGCGCTGGTGGCAGGAGGTTTATCCGCGCTCAGCCGCCCTCTTTGCCGAGCGCATCCGCCCAGCTCGCATCGAGAGCAATGTACCCGTGCCCTCTCCCACCTAGCCCCGCTCGCCACGAAGGCGCCCAGGAAGCCGAAACTTAAAAATCTGACCACAAAGGGCACTAAGCTTCCCGAATGGATATTTTGAAATCCTTCGTGTTCCTTTGTGTCCTCTGTGGTTAAGGGGTCTTCTAACTCCCCACAAACGACTGCTTCAGTTTCCTCAGCTGTTCAAATTCCTCCCCGCACCACGAGCACTCCTGCAACACGTGCCGCCAGGCGCTCTCAAGATCCTCCGGCGGATGGAGCTGGCAGCGGGCATACGTGCCCTCGATTTCAGAGAGATACGCGGCCAGTTCTGGATGCCTGTCCTGAAACAGCAGTTCTTCTTCGATGTGGCGTGCGGCGGCTTCTTCTAGCGTGGCCCTCATAACCATTATTTTCGCCGCCCATGTACATCGCTGCTGTGACCCGGCGCACCTGTAACAGTGATGAGAGATGCGAAGCTCAACGGGTGCCCCACCCTTTGCGGGTTGTGCAAAGGGTGGGCACAACCTGCCGTGTGTCTTCGTCCTGCAATGGAACGGATGAGGGTGCCCCACATTTGCCCGCACACATACGCTGCCCACACCATCACGAATCGCGCGCGGGCAAATGTGGGAATTTTGCCTGCACTGCCGCGCCTTATATGCCTATGCGAGAGTCACGGGACTTCGGCCCGGCCATCCAGGAATTGCTTTTCTCCCTGCCTCTGTGTCTCTGTGGTGGATTTTGCGGTTTGGTGGCGCGGGCGCCCTCGCCCGCCATGCCCTGCCGACGTCTACGGCATTGGCCAGAGCCTCTTCCCCGGGAAGATTCCTGTCAGGGCACGACTTCCAGCCGCGCCGCTACCAGCCGGAAACGACGCAGGCGCTAGCCCCTGAAACTCGCGAAACCTTGAAACTTTGAAACCTTGCTTCTCCGTGCCTCCCTGTCTCCGTGGCCGATTTTGGCTTTTCGAAGTGTCCGCCCTCCTTCACTGGCAACTGGCAACTGACAACTCCCTACTGATTCACCACTCCCAGCGCCCACGCCTGCGTCCCGTCGTACACAAACCCCTGCGCCGAGCACTTGCTTGGCTGCAGCCCCACCGCCATCCCGCCCTTCACGTTGCTCGGCCACACAAAATTGTGGTTCCCCACCCCGTCCTGGCACAGCACGAAGTTCAGCATTTGTCCTGCCCCCGCATTGGCCAGCGTCGAACTTGTCACATCCCCTGTCAGCGTTATCTTGAAGCTGCTCGCCGTTCCTGCATCGAAGCTCGGCGTCGCTGAATACGCCACGTTGCTGAACCCTCCGGACGCAAATGCGCTGGCATGCTTCCCGTCCACCATGTCGCTGTTCAGATTGGTCACCACTCCCGTGTCCGTTACTCCCGCTATCTTCGGTGTGTTCAGCTTGTACGCCCCGGAAATCGTTACGTCTCCATTTGAGAACGTCGCTGCCCCGTTGTGCGCAATCGCCAGTCGGCTCACCACCGAGCCTCCCTGGCCCGTCCGGAAGTTCACCGATGACGCCGCGTCGTTGCCCGCGTCAAAATACAAGTTTCCTTTAAACGACGGCGCCGAGTTGCTGAAAATTTGGAAGTTCGCATCTGCCGGCGCCCCGCTCGTCCCCGCTGTGAATGTGCCCAGCCGCAGCGCCTTGCCCGGCACTCCAATATCCAGGGTGCTGGGGCTGGCCTTGATGGTAAGTGTCCCTGCCGTCCCACCCGCCACCGCCACCGACGTGCCCACATAGATGCTGCGTATTTGGTGCGCTCCGTCGCCGATGTCTGACAGATTGTCATTCGGCGGCAGCAGCGGCCAGCTCGCTGTCGTGCTCTGGTCCGGACCGCATTGCATGCTTCCATCCGCCCCGAAGCCTGTCATCTTGTCCGTGCCGCTGCAGGCCAGCGAACTGCCCGTCCCCTTCACCCCGCCCAGCGTGCTCGCGGTCAGCGCCGGCACCGCGCTCAAAAAGTCACTGCTGTGTTTTCCATCCAGCAGATCCGCATTCAGGTTGCTCACCACCCCCGTGTTGCTGATCCCCTCAATCTTCGGCGTGTTCACCGAAGTTCCCGCGTGGAGGGTGCGCAGCCGGTGCGCTCCGTCGCCAATGTCCGACAGATTGTCATTCGGCGGCAGCAGCGGCCAGCTCACCCCTCCTCCCCCCGTCTGATCCGTCCCGCAAGTCAATGCATGGCTGCTGGCGTTGTACAGCAGTTTGTCTCCGATTCCCGAACATCCGTTGCTGCCTGTGGTCGGCAGCGACCACCATGACGCGCCGCCGCTGCTGCCCCCGCTCTTGCCCAGCAGTTGGTCCCCCGACCCCGGCGACCCTCCCAGCCATCCCAGGTCCAGCACCGGACTGCTTCCCGCTTGCGGCACCAGTCCCGCCGCGGGTGTCGTGCTCAGCGCCGTATTCGGTACCAGGCTCGCGGCGGTCACATCCACGTAGTGCCGCGTGCTCGCCTGCAGCGGCGCGCTCGGATCCGCCGCCAGCGTCAGCGGCCCCGTCATCGTGTCCCCGTTCTTCTTCACGTACGACCCTTCTCCCACCGCCACCACCGCCGCATCTACGTATCCCTTGTTCACCACGTCCCCATTCTCTACCGGTGTCGGGACGCTGGGCGCTACCGTGAACTGCTTGAATCCGTTGATGACTTCCGTTCCCTCCCGGTGCACCACCTCCGCATCGTCCGCCTTGCCCGCTACTGCGCTGTCCACATACTCGCGGGTCACCATCTGCACCGCCACTGAACTGGGCGCTATCCGGCTGCGAATCCCTGCGACCGCGGCTGGTGATGTCGCTGGCACCACCCAGTACTCCGTGCTCGTCGTCCCGTCCTCCAGTTTGAGCACGACTTTGTAGTACGTTCCCGCCGGATTTGCCCCCGCGTTGGGCGCCAGCTCCATTTCCACCTCGCCATTCGCCCCCAGGACGACGTTCATCGTTCCCGCCGCCACCGGCTTGTTGTCCGCCGTCGTGAACGCTGGCCACGAGATCAGCAGCGTGCCCCGTGCCGGGCTCCCATCCGCCCGGTACAGCACATCGCTGATCGTTGTCATCGCCGGCGTGCTGCCCTGCGCGCTCATCGCCGCCATCACCAGCAGCCAGCAAAAAAGCCGCCCTGTCCGGCGGCGCATCTTCCCCATACTCGTTCTCACTCCCTTGGACCTTCCCGGTGCCGGCAAAACAAAAAGGGGACACGCCTTCTCAGCGCATCCCCCTGCTTCTGCTCTCTATTTTCAGGATAGCAAATTCAGCGCCTATTCCGTGACTTTCCCCCTCTCCTCTTTGTCCTGTCTGCCGAACAACTTGCAACTGCTTTCTTGCCTTCTCCCCTTGACAGCCTTCCGAAACCGCGTCACAAAGAACCTTGCATGCCCTACACTTCCCTGTATGCATCCCAAGGAATCGGAACACGACCGCAGGCAGCGGACCCAGGCGTCCTATGACACCCTGGCCCAGGAGTACGCGGCGCGCATCTACGGCGAATTGAACGGCAAGCCCTTCGACCGCGAACGGCTGGATGACTTTGCCCAACGGGTGCGCCCCATCGGCTTGATTTGCGACCTCGGCTGCGGCCCGGGGCACATCGCCCGTTATCTCCACGAACGCGAGACGCAAGTTTTCGGCTTGGACCTTTCCCTGGGTAACCTGCGCCAGGCCCTCCGCCTGAATCCGCAACTCGAATTCGTCCAGGGCGACATGCTGGCTCTGCCCTTTGCCCGCGAAAGCCTGGGCGGCATCGCAGCCTTCTACTCCATCATTCACCTGCAGCATGAGCAGGTGGAGGACGCGCTGCGCGAAATGCGCCGCGTGCTCCGGCCCGGTGGCTGGCTGCTCCTCGCCTTCCATCTCGGCGCCGGGAACCTGCACGAAGAAGAATTGTGGGGCTATGCCGTGAGCCTGGACGTCACCCTGTTCACCCTGGCCGAGGTGGAGAAACACCTGGAAGAGGCGGGATTGCGAGTCGAAGAAGCGGTGGAGCGTGATCCCTACGGGCCGGAAGTGGAATACCAGAGCCGCCGCGGCTACATCCTGGCCCGCCGCTCCACCAGCTAGAAGCGTGCAGCCGGCCGGTTTTCATTCTTCAATCTTCATTCTTCGTTCTTCAATTTTCTCCGTGCTTCTGTGCCTCTGTGGCGGATTTTATTGCGGGCGCGGCGGAAATGGCTCCGGCCGGGATAGAAAGGCTCTGGTCCAGGCGCAGCTTCATCCCTGACTGCGCGGGGATTTCCACGTCTTTGCCCTGGGTGGCAAGCACATAGCCGCCGCCGGCGATGGCGCCGATGGCCAAGCCTTTCAGCGCGCTCCCGAAGAGCAGCCCGGCCACCGTGCCTAGCCCAGCCCCAATCCCTACATCCTTAGCCACGGTCTTGCCGCCGGTGCTGGAGGTTACCTCCCCTTCGCTGTTAGCCTTTTTGTCGTGCACGGAAACAAGCGTGGCCTCCACCGGGAACGAACGGTGGTTGGGCAGGGTGATATCGCGAAAACGGAACGACAGGCGCCCTTTGCCCCGCACCGTGGGCAAAGTCTTACCTTGCTCGGACTCGGTAACCTCGCCATTGATGACGGTCCCAGCGGGAATGGCTACTTCGCCGTTGGCCGCATGCACGGGCTGCGAAACTACGGCCGTGAAGGTATCGCCGGTCTTCGCCGTTTTGCTGGAGAGCGCATCCTGCAGCGTGGCATCAATTTCCGTGCCCGCGGGCACGCTCAGCTTCGCGCCGGCGGGCTTGGGGGCGGGAGCGGGGCGGCTCTGCAACTGCGGCGCGGCGGATGCCACCTCCAGCGGCGCCTGGTCAAACACCGGCTGAGCATTCGCCGCCACCGTCTGAAAGCGAGCTAACTGGTTGCGCGTGCCCTGCCCGGTGTCCACCTGGAAGAAGTAGGTAGTGTTGGCCTGCAGGCCGGAAAGATGCACGCGGTGATAGGTGTTGGCGCCCGGCTCCTCAGCGCTTTGCGTCAGGCTGCCCTGCTTGGTGCCGTAATAAACCTTGCTCGGCGACGGCGTGCTGGTAGACCAGGTGACCACGGCCGAGGTGTCGTCGGCATATTGGATGCTCGGACCTTTGCTGATGGCCGCCGCCACCGGCTGGTTGATGCGCGCCGGCTGCAGATTGCGCTCCGCTGAGGCGCCCGTGGCTACGGTCTGGAAGCTGTTGCTGGCCAGCGTCGAGGGCGATCCCGTATCAATGCGAAAATAATACGTCGTAGAAGGTTGCAGGTTCTGCAGGTCCACGCGGTGGAAGGTGCGGCTGTTGCGGTTCTCCGACACCTGGGTCAGATTCTTCTGGTCAGTGCCGTAGTAAACACGGGAGTCGGTGGGAACATCGGTGGTCCAGGTGAGGACGGCAAACTGATCATCGGCATACTCGATGGTAGGGCCTTGGGTGATATGCGCCACCACCGCGGCAGAAGATGGACTGGGCGCATTCTGAGCCGGCGCCAGGGCTCCCCATGCCAGCAAAAGCACAATAATCCCCACACTCGATACTTTTCTCATACCCACCTCACCAGTTCCCTTGATAAATGGTTTTCCGTCTTGCTTAGATGCAGAGTTGCCGCCTGCCGCAACCGAAAATCTACCACAGTCCTACCTGAAGGAAGCCCCGGAAACCCGGTAGTTGGTAGTTGGTCGTTAGCCGTTCGTCGTTAGCCGCTATGGTTGCTGCTCGCTACGGGATACGTTCCAGCAGCAAATTGCCTGCCCAAGATCAAAGTCAGTCCCGCAGGGACGAAATAGTAAAGCCCAGGACGAAAGTCCTGGGAAAGCTTCGCAAAATGAATTCCGAGTCCCCGTAGGGACGGCACTAGCTTGCTCCCGACTGTCCCCGGGCGGCATCATATGCATAGGTCCCGCAGAGAGGAGGCCGCCCGGTGCAATCGCAGGTCAAGCTGGTGCGCGTGTTTGGGGTGGAGCTGGGACTCCACTACAGCTGGCTCATCATCGCGGTTCTCATCGTCTTCTCCCTGGGCGACCACTTTCACGCCCTGCACCCCAATTGGAGTTCGGCAGTCGTGTGGGGTATTTCCATCATCACCGGCGTTCTGTTCTTCGTCTTCCTGTTTGCCCATGAGCTTTCGCACGCGCTGGTGGCCAAGGCGCGCGGGCTGCCCATCCACAAGATCACCCTGTTCGCGCTGGGCGGCATGGCGCAAATCGAAAAGGAGCCGACGCGGGCCAGCACCGAGTTCTGGATGGGCATTATCGGCCCCATCACCAGTTTTGTTATCGGCGTGTTCCTGCTGGGCATTGCAGCCGCGGCCGGCTGGACCTGGCGCACCGAACCCGCCAGCCCCGGCGTAGCCATTCTGGTGTGGCTGGGTTACATCAATATTCTGCTCGCCGCCTTCAACATGATTCCCGGTTTCCCGCTGGACGGCGGCCGGGTGCTGCGCGCCATCATCTGGGGAATCACCAAAAGCGCCGACCGCTCCACCCGCATTGCCGCGCGCATCGGGCAGCTGGTGGGAATCGGCTTCATCGTTTACGGTATCTTCGAGTTCTTCGCCGGCGCCGGCTTCAACGGCCTGTGGCTCGCTTTCATCGGATGGTTTCTGATGAACGCGGCGGGCGCCAGCTACCTTCAGATCACCGCCACTCATGCGCTCCAGGGCGTCAATGTGGGCCAGGTCATGTCCCAGGATTGTCAGCCCGTGGAAGGCCACATCTCGCTGCAGGATTTTGTGGACCACTTCCTGCTGCGCACCGGACGGCGCTGCTTTATCGTGGCCGACAACGCGCGGCCTCTGGGCCTGATCACGCCGGCGGAGGTGCGCGAAGTGCCGCGCGACGACTGGGGCGTCACCAGCGTGCAGGCAGCCATGAAGCCGTTGGAGAAGATTCACTCCGTCACCCCGGAGACGCCGGTGATGAGCGCTCTGGAGGTTATGGCGCGGGAAGACATCAATCAGTTGCCGGTGATCTCCGACGGGCACCTGGCGGGAATCCTCAGCCGGGCGCATGTGCTGGAGCTGCTGCGGGCGCGCTCGGAGCTGGGGGAGAGGCGGTAGTTGGTAGTTGGTCGTTCGTCGCTGGTCGTTCGTCGCTGGTCGTTAGCTACGTCAGTCCTGCAGGGACATCGAAGAGCCTACCCACGATCAAGATCAGTCCCGGAGCGACGAAATAGTAAAGCCCAGGACGGAAGTCCTGGGAATGCGTTCGCAAAATGAATTGGGAGTCCCGTCAGGGACGGCACCCGCCTTCGCCAGCTACTAACTACCAGCTACCAACTACTATTTCTTAGGAACCGGATTGCTGGCCGGGGGCTGCGCCGGCTGGGTCTTGGTCTG
>JBLMXE010000184.1:0-9846 GCA_050257615.1 Chlamydiota bacterium
GTTATCCCCACGGCCATCGGGCAGAGGAAGCGCGGCAAGCGCTGGCACAGCTCAAGCCGGCACGCAAACCGGTTTCGACCCGAACTGCAAAAACGCGCCTTCCTGCGCCCAGCAGCGACGCCGATCTGTCGCGGGTTACGGGTATCCGCTACTGGTCCACAACCGACTCCTCCCGTGTGGCGATTGACCTGGACAACGACATTACCTTTCATTCCGAGCGTCTGCAGCACCCCGACCGGGTGATCTTCGATCTGCATTGGACGCGGCTGGCGCCGGCGCTGGCGGGCAAGAGCTTCGTTCCCAAGGACGGCTTGCTGAAGAAGATTCGCATCTCCGAATACAAGCCCGGAGATGCGCGCGTAGTCCTGGAGGCGGAAGACCTGGCGAATTATTCCGCCTTCCTGCTTCCCAACCCCGACCGGCTGATTATTGACCTGCGCGGCCGGCAAGCAGCCGTCGCCGGCAAGCCGTCACCGGCGACCGGCGCAACGGCGGAGGTTCATCAGAAGGCTGTGAGTACCAGCGCGGGAGCCAAGCCGGCGGCAGGGGTGAAGATCATCAGCGATGATGATCCCACGAGTGTTTCCGGCAATCGCTCGGCCATCCTCCCGCCTTCCGTGAGGCGGCCTTCGCGGGTGGTGATCCGGAAGGGCGGCCAGGAAGTGCAAGCGCGGGAGGCGCGACCCACCGCCAGCGGGGACCGGTCATTAATCCGGGCCCTGGGCCTGAAGATCGGCAAGATTGTGATTGATCCCGGTCACGGCGGTCACGACACCGGAACCATAGGCCCGCACGGCCTGGAAGAAAAGAACCTGGTACTCGACGTGGCTTTGCGTCTGGGAAAACTGCTGCAACAGCGCCTGGGGGCGGACGTGGTGTACACGCGCGATGACGACACCTTCGTGCCCCTGGAAACGCGCACCGCTATCGCCAACCAGGCGCAGGCTGATCTGTTTATCTCGGTACACGCCAATTCCAGTCATGATCCGGACGCGCGCGGCGTGGAGACGTACTATTTGAACTTCACCACTTCCCGCGACGCACTGGAAGTGGCGGCGCGCGAAAACGCTGTTTCCGACCAGTCCATTTATCAGCTGCAAACCCTGGTGAAGAGCATCACCTTGCAGGAGAAGGTGGAGGAGTCGCGGGAGTTTGCCGCCGATGTGCAGCGTGCTCTGTACACGGGATTAGGGACGCGCAATCCCGCCATTCACGACCGGGGAGTGAAGAAGGCGCCCTTCGTGGTGCTGATCGGCGCCAAAATGCCTTCCATCCTGGCGGAGATCTCCTTCGTCAGCAATCCGCAGGACGAACGCAAGCTGCGCAGCCCCGCTTACCGGCAGCACATAGCCCTGGCGCTCTACCGGGGCGTCGCCCAGTATGCCAGCGGACTGAGCGGCATCAAGGTAGCCAGCAGCACGGCCCAGGGCGACGGGCAGTAAAGCGCGGAAGTAGAAACTTCCTTCTGGCCAGCGTAGTCTAATAGAAGCAGAGAGACTTACACCGTCCTGCCGTAGCGCCGCATGAAGAAAACAGTGATCTTCGTCACCTTCTGCCTGGCGAGCCTGGCCGCAGCATGGGCTGCGCCGGCAGCTAGCAGCGCGACGTTTCTGCCGTCAGAATTTGCCGGCTGGCGCCTCGCGGGCGCGCCCGCGGTCAGCCAGGACCCCGCCAAAGCCGATCCGGCATTTGCTTCCTTGCTCAAAGAATATGGCTTCCGCGAGATGGAGCAGGCCACCTATACCCGCTCGGATAATCGCGTGCTAAAGGTCAAGGCGGCCCGCTTTGCGGACGCCAGCGGCGCGGTGGGCGCTTTCACATTCTACCGGCAGCCCAACATGGCCAAAGAGAACATCGGCGACCAGGGCGCCTCCAACAATGAACGGGTGCTGTTCCTGCGCGGCAACATCGTGGTAGACGCGGTGCTCGACCGGGTAACGGTAATGTCAGCGGCGGAACTGCGCGATTTAGCTGCTTCTCTGCCCCTGCCCTCCGGCAGTGCACGCGACCTGCCGCCGGTGCTGGGCTACCTGCCCAAGCAGGCGCAGCGCGCCAATTCCCTTCGCTATTTCATGGGAGCTGTGGGATTGGGCGACGTCTCCTCTCCGATTTCGCCCGATGTGGTGGATTTTGCCAAGGGCGCGGAAGTGGCCATGGCACAATACGCAACCTCGGAAGGTTCTCAGGGCGATGCCACGCTGATGGTGATTTCCTATCCCACGCCGCAGATCGCCGGCGAACGCGCCAAGGCGATTGATGCCGCCCTGCACACCACCTCGCAAGCGGAGAACCCCAGCAGCCGCGTGAAGCGCAGCGGGCCCATCGTGGCCGTGGTCTCAGGTCAAATTTCCAACGGCGATGCGAAATCGCTGCTCGACCAGGTGAACTACGATGCCGATGTCACTTGGAACCAGAATACGTTCTTCAGCAAGCGCGACAATCTCGGCAATCTTCTGGTCGGCGTGATTCTGCTGGTCGCTCTTCTGATGGGGTTTGCGTTGGTGGCCGGGCTGCTGTTTGGCGGCTTCCGCTTGCTTATGAAACGCCTGTTTCCAGACCGGCTTTTCGACCGCTCCAAGGACGTGGAAATCATCAGCCTGAAGCTGGGCGACTGGCGCTGACCGTCCTAAGCTCCTGAGGATACAAGGTTTAATGACAAGGCCGTGGGCAAAAATAGCCCTCTGGCCGCATTTTTATGCTTCTGGTACGAGCAATTAACATATTTGCAAGTGATTGAAAAATAAGGCAGTTATTCTGGAAAAAAATCTTGACACCCCGCTTTGGCGACTCATAAGATTTCGCCAGAAAGTTTTGACGGTTTTGAACTCCGTTAGAACTATTCTCCCTTGAACAAAAGGCTGCCTGCGCTGCCAGGCGGCCTTTTGGATTTTTGGGAAGAGATTGTTCGCTGAGCCGTGGGGAACAGAGCATCGGGTGGGGAGACATTTGTCAGCGATGCGCGCACACGGGAACATCTTGTCTCACACTCCTGCGCAGATCTTCTCACCACAGCTGTTCAGTCGCCCCTGACGAGACTGGATTCTCGCTCCTGGGTCACACCGCCAGTAAACTGGCGGGCTACTTTCATGTCGTCCCTGACGAGACCTGGACGCACACACTTATTCAGGTTGTGAGTGGATTATCGCTTACTCAGGTTGTGGGTGGATCATCGGCCGCGGGAATACCAAAGGGAGCCGGGGGTATTCCAGTTGGCGCCTTCTCCCCAGATAGCGTGGGTGCGACCCAGATCGTCAATCGCCAGCTGGAAGTAATCTCCAAAAGGGAAACTGAAGCCGGCAGGAAAGATGTAGCTGTAGCCGGCGACGTAAGAGGAGATGCGCATCTGGTCCGACCAGGAAGCGCCGCCGTTGGTGGAGCTGCGGTAAAGAGTGTTCCAGTAAGGGGCGGAGCGAGTATCCATCCAGGCGATGCGGACATCACCGGCGGTCCCGGCTACGATGGCGGGAAAAGCATGTTCCACGCCCAGGGCGGCGGAAGAAACGTCTTGCCGCGGCGACCAGGAGGCGCCGGCCGTAGTGGACGAAGCGAAATAGATGCGCTGCGGAGCGCCGGCTTGATGCCCGCTATTCCATAGCGCGTAAAGCGTGCCACCGGCGTCAGAGGCAAGGGTCATCTGCGCGCCCAGGAACGCCCAGCCGCACTTATGGTCGGAACAGGCGGGAGGCGCCGCGGAGGAATCGAGTAACAACGTCTGCCAGCTGCTGCCGCCATCCGTGGACTTGCTCAGATAGAGATTAACCGGCCCGGTGACACCTTCCGGCTGCCTGTATCCCGCCCAGGCAAAATAGACGTTTCCGGCCGGGTCAACGGTAGCGCCGCCGGCAGCGACCGAACGCAGCCTGGGATTGTGGTTGAGACCGGCGGCCGAGAAAGTCTGGCCACCGTCGTGAGAAACCGACACCCAGAGATGCTGTTCCTGGCTGTAGGCTACGTAGACGTCATTGCCGCGCACGGCCAGCACATCCTTATCCACACCCTTGGCGAGACGGTTGGCAATCACCAGCGACCAGGTCTGGCCAAAATCGGTGGATTTGGCGACCACGGTGCTGCTCTTGGAATTCTGCAGCCAGGAGGCGTAGAGAGTGCGGCGGTCGAGAGGATCCACCAGAATCTGGGGATCGTACTGGCCGTCACCGGCAGGAGCGATGGCGCGCGGCGCGGACCAGCTTACGCCGCGATCGCTGCTCATCTGCAGAGTCATGCTGGGACTAGGACAGGTGGGACAGCCGGGGACCAAGCCGTACTGGGGATAGAGGAGGTAAACGTGACCGAAGCCGTCGGCGGCAACGGCGGGCTCCCACTGATCGCCGACGTTATAGCCGAGCCGTTCCTGTGGAGTGAAAGGGACGGCGGCGTGGGCAGCCGTGCCCGCCAGAAACAATCCCGCCAGCAGGAGAAAAAGGTGGAATCTAATGTGTGTCCGGGAACGCAACACTTCCTCACGAGCCATCGGGGGAGCAGGCGGACGGCTGGCTTCGCTTCAAACTATACCAGCGTTGCGGGCGTACATACACGGGAAAAGCAGCCAAAACCAGGGTTTTTGGGCTCAGAGGAGGACGAAAGTACATGGCTATTCAGTGGGCGGCATCCCGGTTAGCGGGGATTCACCGGAAGTGTAACCCTAAAGGGCGGGCGAGACGCCGGCCGGACAGCCGGCGGGGCGCCGGCGCTACGAAGGGGTCCACAATTCCAGAACAGTTGAGCGGATATCACCCACTTATATCACCCACGCAGAAGCGAGCATGCCATCGGGACATTACCAGTGCCGGGCAATCGTGGCCACGATGCGCGACAGGGCGTCCACATCGCGCGTGTCCACCACTTCGCCGGGAGAGTGGGAGTAGCGCAGCGGCCAGCCCAGGGCCACGTCCGTAGTGCCATAGCGCACGAAGGCCGCGCCGTCGTTGCCGCCGCCGGTTACGCCGTGCTGTGCGGGAAGGTTCTGCGTCCGCGCCAGGGCGAGCAATTTGTCCACCAGCTTGCGTGGCACGATGTTGGAATTGTCCACGGCGCGCACCACGAAGCCCTGGCCCACCTTGGCATCGCCAAAGCGGGTGGATTCCAGGGGAGAATCGGAGCTGACGAAGGTATCCACCGCGAAAACGTAGTCGGGGGCACGACCCTCCGCCGCCATGCTCTTGGCCACGGCTGCAGCGCCCACGAGTCCCAGTTCCTCGCCGGTGGACCACACAAAGGTGACATCGCGGTTGAGGCGCGGGCCCAGGACCCAGGCGGCGGCCAGCAGCGCGGTGCAGCCCACACGATCATCGAAGCTGCGTGCGTTGGCGCGCGTGCCCAGCAGGCGCCGGTAGCGCTTGGGAATGGTCACAAAATCCCCGGTCTTGATACCCAGCTCTGCCACCTGCTGCGGGTTGGCCGCGCCCACATCCATGCGGTAGGTGGCATTGCGCGATTCGGGCGGCCAGTGGAACTGGGGCTGATCCCAGCCATCGGGAAGCTCGAGTACGCCGGGACGAATGCCTGTGGCGGTATGCACCAGGGCGGCGTGGCCCAGGAAAAAGGGAGGCAAGCCTCCGCCCTTGTCTTCCAGTTCCAGCCGGCCGTCGGGCAGGATGGAGAGGACTTCGTAGCCGATCTCATCCTGATGCGCAACCACGACGATGCGCGGTCCCTGACCGGACCAATGCAGGATAAGGTCGCCGTGATCATCGGTCTGAGTTTTGGCCCAGGCGGGCAGCAGGCGGGCGACGGTTTCGCGCACGCGGGTTTCGTGATCGCTCACGCCGTAAGTTTCAACCAGACGGCTGAGAATGGTCTCCGGCGAAGGCGCGGCGGTAGGACGGGCTGGCAGAGGCGGTTCCGGCAACGGCGCGGCAGCGGGAATGCTGGCGGGGCTCGGCTGGCCTTGCAGGTACGTTTCCAATAACGCAACTAGGCTGCCGAGGTCGCGCGCATCGAGATACTCCCCTGGGGTGGAAGGCCAGGCGGTGGCCACGCCCAGGTGAACCCAGCGCGCCGGCAGCGGCGGCTGCGGCAAATAGCTGCGCGGCAGGAGCGGGGCGGAATAGTCGGCGGCCATGGGAATATGGTTGTGCTCGGCCAGGCGATCAAGTTCCGCGGCCAGAGGTGAACGCTGCTGGTCCGCGGCTTGAGCGATCAGCACACCGCTGCCGGGCTTGCGCGTCGCCTCCGGGATCTCTTTGCCCATTCCCGGCGGTCCGGGCGGTAGAGGTCCGCGGGTCATGCGGCCGACGTAAATCAGCTCCTCGGGCTTGACCTGATCCAGCAGGCGCTGCAGGCCGCGCGCGCCAGTCCATTGCTGGGTAACGAAGGCGACAGTCAGGCGGCCGCGCACCTTCTGCGGGTCGAGCGAGCGCAGCACCTCGACCAGAGCGGCAGCACCGAAGCGGTCGCCAATGGCGGGCGCAGTCCACTTGCCGAAGCCCATCTGAAAAAGGGTGCGGTCAATGGCCAGCGGGCTGAGCACATCTGCGCCCGCGCCGCGCGCCTGGGCAGCATTGGTCGCGCCGATATCCACATACATGTTCTCAATGTCGTTGAGGTCAGGAGGATGACTGCGGCCGGGCTGCAGGTGCACGGAAGGGCCGGCAATCACGCCGGGCAGCCATTTACCCTGCGCGGTCTGAATCTTTACTGGCTGAGCAGAATAGAGTTCGTTGAAAAGCGGCAGGGCGCCGAACTGAGGCAATCGCTGCACCCGCAGATAGCCTTGCGCTGTGATATCGCTGACCACGTAGCCGGGCTCGTCAATAGGCGCCACCAGCAGGCGGTTGGGGAAGCCGCTGCCAAGCGTGACGACCACGTCGCCCAGAGTGTCGGTCTGGGGCGAATAGGCCGTCAGGCTCTGCGCGATCAGGCGGGACAGCTCCTGCTCGTAGCCGGGGACGGCGGGCGTCTGCACGAACTGCTGCATGTCATTCAGCAGATTGCCGGGGACACGCTGGCCAGCGGAGAAGCCGGTCAGCGGGGCGATGGAGACAATCGCGATCAGCACAACGCGGTAGCAAACGGTCATGAGCTTGTTCATGGCGGCAATTGAAGTGAAGAAAGTATCTGTTATGGCGGCGGGAAGCAAGGGGAGTTGGCGACTTTCCTGCAGAAACAAATATCGCGGCGCGAGGTGTTTGGTATAATTCCCCGCCTTCTGGGAGCAATCCGTGAAAAGCATAGGCTTCTTTACACTTCTTTTGCTGTGGTGTGCCTGTCTAGCGCCAATCCGTGGCGTTTGCGCGACCGATGCAACCGCGCCTAACCGTCCCATCGTGATCCAGGGCGCGACCATCCTGACCATGACGCATGGCGCCATTCCTAATGGCACCGTGGTCATCGAGAACGGAAAAATTGCGGCGGTCGGTGCGAAGGTGGCCGTGCCCGCGAACGCCCAGGTCATCAGCGCGCGTGGCGAATACGTGCTGCCCGGCCTGGTGGACCCGCACTCCCATCTGGGCGTGTACGCCATGCCGGCGGTGAAAGCCAATTCCGACGGCAACGAGATGACCGGCGACATTGAAGCGCAGGTGCGCTCGGAAGATTCCATCAACACCGATGACCCGGAGATCGCGCGCGCGGTTTCCGGCGGCGTAACCGTGGTGCAGGTACTGCCCGGCAGCGGCAACAACATTGGTGGCTGGGCCACCATCGTGAAGCTGAACGGCGGGCAGACGCTGGACGAAATCAAGTTTCAGGGCGCGCCCGCCAGCATGAAGTGGGCCTGGGGCGAGAATCCGAAGCGCGTGTACGGCAGCCGCAACCAGGCGCCCTCCACTCTGATGGGCGAGGCGGCGGTGGTGCGCCAGCGGCTCTACGATGCCCAGAATTACGCCGCCAAGTGGAAGGCATGGGAGGACGGCGGCAAGAAGGGTGCGCCGCCGGAGCGCGACCTGCAACTGGAAGCGCTGGCCGAGGTGCTGGCGGGCAAGGTGCGCCTTAATATTCACTCCTATCAGGTGAACCACTTCGACGCGCTGTTCCGCATCGCCGATGAGTTCCATTTCCAGATCGCGGCGCTGCACCACGCGCTCGACGCCTACATGATCGCGCCGGAGATCGCGCGGCGGCACATTGGCGTGGTCACCTTCGCCGACGCCTGGGGCTTCAAGGTAGAGGGCTGGGACGCCATCCCGCAGAACGCTTACATCCTGTGGAAAGAAGGCGTTCTGGTCAGCCTGCACACCGATAATCCGGTGATCGAGGAGCGCAATTACATCGAGCAAGCGGCGATCATCAACCATTACGGCATGCCGGACGAAGCGGCGCTGCAGGCGGTAACCATCAACCCGGCCAAAATTCTGGGCATTGATAACCGCGTGGGCTCGATTGATGTGGGCAAGGACGCCGATTTGACTATCTGGACGGGAAATCCGCTGGAGCTGACCTCGAAGGCCGATGAGGTGTTCATTGACGGCAAGCCGGTGTACACGCGCCAGGACGGATTTCTGCCCTGGAAGGGACGGCCGGCCACGCTGGTGCCGTAAGAGCAAGGTTGTACGGTTTCAAGGTTTCACAGGTTTCAAAGTTTCGAGTTTCGGGGGAGTGAGATGCTCGAGAGACAAGCTGCGGCGATAGTCACGGCGGTACTGATTCTCGCCGGATTGCCATTAGCGGCGCAGAACACCGTTGCCATCACCGGGGGACGTGTGCTGACCATCAGCCATGGTGTGATAGAGAACGGCACCGTGCTGGTGGAAAACGGCAAGATCACCGCCGTGGGAAGCGACGTCAAGGTGCCGCGCGGGGCGCAGGTGATTGACGCGCGCGGCAAGGTGGTGATGCCGGGCATGTTCGATGCGGGCGACAAGCTGGGCACGGTGGAGATTCCCCTGGAGCAGGTTACCGTGGACAATACCGAGTACACCGGCCCGCTGCAGCCGCAGCTGCGCGTGCTGGATGCGCTCAACCCGGAGAGTGAAAACATACTGGTGAGCCGGGCGGCGGGGATCACTAATTCTCTCTCCACTCCGGCGGATGGCAACCTGATCGGCGGTCAGAGCGCGGTGATTCAGCTCGACGGCGGCACGGTAGACCAGATGCTGGTGAAGTCGCCGGCCGCGCTGCACATCAGCCTGGGCGAGCAGAGCAAGCTCACTTACGGCGCCAAGAATCGCGCTCCCGAGACGCGCATGGGCGAAATGGCCATGCTGCGCCAGGAATTTCTGAAAGCGCAACACTATAAGCAGGTGCAGGACGCCTACACGCAGAAACAAAACGGCGGGAAAGACGAGAAGCCCTCGGCCCCGCCGGCGCGCGACCTGAAGATGGACGCCATGCTGGCCGCTCTGGAAGGCAAGATTCCGGTGGTCGCCCACGCCGAGCGCGTCAGCGACATGGAAAATGCGCTGCGCCTGGCCGACGAGTTCCACTTCCATCTGATTCTTGATGGCGCTTCCAGCGCGTGGCGCATCGCCGACCAACTGGCGGCGCGCAAGATTCCGGTGATTGTTGGGCCCATACTGCAAGAGCCGGGACGCATGGAAACCGTGGACGCGCGCCTGGACAACGCCGCGCGGCTGTACAAGGCGGGCGTGCCCATCGCCATTCAAACCGCGGCTGACAACGAAGTGCGCGACCTGGCGTTTGGGGTGGAATATGCCATTTCCTACGGCCTGCCGGAAGATGCGGCGCTGGAGGCGGTTACGCTGAACCCGGCGCGCTTCTTCGGCGTGGACAACCAACTGGGCAGCATTGAGGCGGGCAAGGAAGCCAACCTGATTGTTCTCGATGGAACGCCGTTCCGGGTGAAGACGCACGTGGTGACCGAGTTGATCGGCGGCAAAGTCGTGGACCTCTCGAATCACCAGACCCGGTTGTACGAGTTCTACAAGAAGAAGTATGGGATTCAGTAGT
>JBLMXE010000185.1:0-4997 GCA_050257615.1 Chlamydiota bacterium
TCAGGGTTGTTTTCCTGAATGCGAATGGTGGAGTTGGCCAGCTCTTCCAGGGTCACATGGCTGTAGAAATTGCGCCGCGCCTGGTTATAGGCTACGTGGCCGTCCTGGCCCCAGCCGCCTACGGTGATGTCAATGGGGGCTTGAACGATGGCCTCGGCGACCCGCTCCATGCTGCCGGGAGTCAGCCAGAAACGTTGTGCTTCTGGAACGGTAAGCTCAGGGCGGATGCCGCCGTAGAAATGCTTTTCCATAAAAGTGCGGAAATTGTAGGGGTGGTTGCGGGGCAGAAGACGGCCCTGCCAGTCGAGGCACTCATCCATGTGAAAAACGAACAGGCCGGCCAGCGAGATGCTGCGCGCATTCACCAGTTCGGTCCAAGGCTTATACCAGCAACTGGGGCCGCAGGGGACAATGGCCCGCGTGGCGCGCCGCTGCCGGTTGTTCTCCTCGATTACTTCCGCCACTTCCCGCGCCATGAGTTCACCCATTTCGCGGGAATCGCGGACCACGCGCAAGCGCACCCTTAATGCCGGGTGCTGGGGCAATTCATGGGCGGGAATACTGCACCACTTGTAGAGCTGTTTGCGGTCAATAGCCGGCATATTATGTCGTCTGCTAAAAGCATTTACCGGGGATATTAAGCGTCAACCCTGGGCCGGGGCGGAGCCGTGGACTGCCGCACCACCAGCCGCGGCACAACCCGGCGGTGCACGGGCTTGATGATCTGATTGCCATTCCGCGCCTCGACCAGGTCCCGGATGATCTCCGCCCCTATGGAGCCCTGCATCTCGAGATGCTGGTGCACGGTGGTCAGCGGCGGATTGTAGAAGCCGGCGCCGGGGATGTCGTCAAAACCGACCACGGAGACATCTTCCGGAACTTTACGCCCTGCCTTGGTCAGGCAGCCGATGGCGGCAAAGGCGGTCAGATCGTCGAAAGTGACCAGAGCGGTAAATTCGCGGCCCCGGCTCAGCAGCTCGCGCGTCAGTTGCACCGCCGCCGGGTAAGTGGAGTTACCGCCTTGAAATTCCACCACCAGCTTGGGGTCAATCCTCATGCCGGCTTGCCACGCAAACTCGCACAGTCCCTTCCAGCGTGGGGCGCTATCTACCAGGACCTTGGGGCCGCGGATGAAGGCAACCTTGCGGTGACCGAGACCATGCAGGTGTTCCAAGGCAGCAAATGTGCCGGCCTGGTTGTCCACGACGACAGAACTGAGCGTATCTTCCGCCAACTGCCGGCCAATCACCACCGTGGGCACCTCACGATGGGCAAAGTCCTGCAGCAGGTCGCTCTCCAGGTAGAGCGGGTTGGCGATGGCAATTACGCCTTCCACGCGGCGCTCCAGCAGCAGTTCCACGCAGCGCTGAAAACGCGCCCGCTTGTTCTGAATGTCGGTCAAAATGGGCAGATAGCCGGAGTGGTAGAGCGAGTCCTCGATGCCGCGCAAAATCTGGGTGCAGTACGGATCGGTGATGTCAAAGACCACCACCCCCAAGGTCTGGCTGCGGTTGCTGCGCAGGGAGCGGGCAAAAAGGTTGGGACGGTAGCCCAGGTCCTTGGCGGCGCGCTTGACCCGATTGCGGGTGGTGAGCGGTATGTGGCGAGCCAGGGGCGCGTCGTTCAGCACCATGGAAACGGTGGTCACGGAGACGCCACTTTTTCCAGCCACATCCCGTATGGTCACTGTGGAGGTTCTGGTCGGGCGCATTTTAGCCAGGTGTTTGTCAGCCGCGGGGCGCAAGTGTAACACGTCGCCCGCAGGATAATGCTGGCCCCATGATCGCGGCAAAGCAAATTGACAAGCATTCCGGCAGACGGTAGATTGGCTCGGCACAAGATGTTACATCGTTTTAATAGCCTCTAATCGTGAGCGCAAAAAAAATTCGCTTGAACCGGATTTTTCATGGCCGGCGCCACGGCATTCTGGTGGTGGCGTTCGATCACCCGCTGGTTCTGGGACCGATTCCGGGAACAGAAGATGCACCCGGCCAAGTCCGCCGCTTCGTGCAGGCGGGATGTGACGGCATTTTGGTGAGTCTGGGGATGTTGCGACACTGCGCCGACTCCCTGCTGGCGGCGGCCATGCCCGGCATCATCGCTCGCCTTGACTGGACAACCATCTGGGGCGCTCCGGAAACCATGGCCGCGAAGCAGGCCCGCAGCCGGTTGCTGGCCCGGCCCGAGGAAGCGCTGCGCCTGGGAGCCGACGCGGTGATTACCTACCTGGTGCTGGGGACGGGCGATTCCGAATTCGAAGCGGAGGAGATTGCCCGGACGGCGCAAGTGGCGCGGGAATGCGAGGCTATGGGCGTGCCGCTGATCGTGGAGTCGCTGGCCCGCGGCCCCAAGGTGCAGGATTGCCGCGATCCGCAGTGGATCAAGTATCACACCCGCATCGCCGCGGAACTTGGGGCGGATGCCATCAAAACCGATTACACGGGCAATGTTGCCTCCATGGCTGAGGTGGTAAAAGATTGTCCTGTCCCCATCCTGGTGCTGGGAGGCAGCCGGACGGGTTCGGACGAGGACGCTTTGCAAATGGTGCGAGAAATCGCGCAAGCGGGCGCCACCGGGGTTTTCTTCGGGCGCAACGTGTTTCAAGCGGCAAACATGGAGAGCTTCCTCGCCAGAGCCCGGTCGGCCCTGGGAAACGCGGCCTCAGCTTCGTCGAGTTGATTGCGTTATGAGCCTTCTGGCGGTTGATGTTGGATCAAGCCGCTGCAAAGCTGTCCTGTTGTCAACAACAGGCAAGATTCTTGCCCAAAGCGCCCGGCAATACGCTCCGCAGTTTCCTCAGCCCGGATTTGCGGAGGTGAACCCGCTCGTTTTCTGGGAAGCGTTGTGCGCCACCGCACAAAGCGCGGCGGAGGGGGCGCAGCAGGATGCGGTGCAGGGCTTGTGCATTGCCTCGCACGCGGAAACTTTCGTGCCGGTGGACAAGAGCAACCAGGCTCTGGGTCCTGCCATTCTGAACATGGACAGCCGCGCTGCGGCGGAAGCGGACTGGTGCGAGCAGGAATTTGGGCGGCGGCACATTTTTGAAATCACTGGGCACATCGCGCACCCCATGTACCCGGTGGCAAAGATTCTGTGGCTCCGGCGGCATGACCCGGCAACGTTTTGCGCCGCGGCGCGGTTCCTGGGCGTTACTGATTTCCTGCTTACCCGCCTCGGGCTGCCGCCCTACATTGATTATTCGCTGGCCTCGCGCTTCCTGGCCTTCGATGTGCGCCGCGCGTGCTGGTGGGAAGAAATGCTCTCCGCGCTGGAGGTGGGGCGCGACCGTTTGCCTATTCCGGTTCCCGCCGGAACGATTGCGGGAAAGCTGAGCGCCGAGGCGGCGGCACAAATTGGAGTGCCCGCGGGAACGCCGGTTGTGGTTGGCGGGCATGACCAGCCCTGCGGGGCGCTAGGCGTGGGCGTGATTCAACCGGGGCGCATCGCCGATTCCATGGGCACCTACGAATGCCTGCTGGCCTCGTCGGCGCAGCCCATCCTGTCGGAGGCAGCGTACTCCGCTTCACTGAATTCCTATCCTCACGTTGTTCCGGGACAATTCGTCACGCTGGCTTACTTTCCTTCCGGGATCATGATCAAGTGGCTGCATGACCTGCTCTATGGCGAGGCGGGAAGCGATGTTGCGGAAACGGAAGATTATGCCCGGCTGGAGTCTCAGGCGTCCCCCGGACCCTCGGGTATATGCGTGCTTCCTCACCTGATCGGGACCTGCAATCCGGACTTCAACCCCCGAGCCCGCGGGACCATCTTTGGACTAACGCCGGCCACCACGCGAGAGCAGCTTTATAAAGCGGTTCTGGAAGGGATTGCCTGCGAACTGGCGGAGATGGCCGGAGTCCTCTCCGGCGCCGTGGGTGATTTCACGGACGTCTATGGCAGCGGCGGTGGCACCCATTCGGTGCTGGGGCTCAGGCTGCGCGCAGCGCTGAGCGGCCGGCGCTTTCATGTGATGCGTTGCCAGGAAGCAGTCTGCCTGGGAGCCGCCATACTTGCGGGCGTGGCGATCGGAACCTATTCCGACTTCGCACAAGCAGTGGACGAACTGGTTCGCGAGGAGAGCGTGGTTGAGCCCGATGCGGCTCTAGCCACTGCGTATGCCGGCCAGATGTGGCAATACCGGTCTTTATATCCGGCGCTGGCGCCGGTGCGCGATATTTCTGCTGATCTCGCCAAAGGAGGCGAACCGCAATGATTCAGCCCGTGCTCGGCTTCATCGTTTACGGGGTACACAAAGACGGCCTGAAAGATCCCATGGGAGCGCCCTTCATTGACCCCAAGATAGTCAGGAACGCGAAAGCGGCGCTTCGAAAAGCCGGGCTGAAGCTGGTGGAACACGATGTGGTTGTGGCCAGCAAGGCGGAGGCGCACGCCGCCATGCGCAAGATGAAAGTGGATGACGCGGTGGATGGGGTGGTGCTTTTCTCCGGCACCTGGGTGTGGGCGGCGCATCTTGCTGCCGCGCTGCGCGACTATGCCGCCACGGGGAAGGGATTGCTGCTCTGGACGCATCCCGGTTCGCAGGGCTGGCGGCCGGTGGGCGGGCTGGTCATGCATGGCGCCCTGCTTGAGATTGGAGTGGAGCACCAGTTTGTTTACGGCGACGCGGCGGAGCAGGACACATTGGACCGGATCGTCAGCTTCGCCCGAGCCGCCCACCTGAAGAACCTGCTGAACGGCGCCACTATCGGCGGCTTCGGCGGCCGGGGCATGGGCCAGACCTGCGGCGTGGCCGACCCTTCGCAGTGGATGCGCATGTTTGGCGTGGACATTGACTCCCGCGACACTACTGAGTTGATTCGCACCGCGGAAAAGATCACCGCCAGACAGATCACCGCCCTGGAGCCGAGGCTGAAAAAACTATTTGGCAAGGCTCCCGAGAAGAACCTGGTGAATGAAAGGTCTATCCGCCTTTATCTGGCGCTCAAGCAGCTGGTGGAGAAGGAAAAATTTGATTTCTACACCATCCAATCATTTCC
>JBLMXE010000186.1:0-2571 GCA_050257615.1 Chlamydiota bacterium
AGAACGGGGGTCCGCCGCCTCAGCGCGACACCTCCGGGTGGACGGTGCGCGTAGTGCCCAACAAGTTCCCGGCGCTGGGCATCGAGGGCAACCTCAGCCGCCAGGCCGAAGGCATGTTCGATAAGATGAACGGCATCGGCGCTCATGAGGTCATCATCGAGACGCCCGACCACAACGCCACCCTGGCCACTCTTTCCGCCAAGCGCGTGGAAGACGTGCTCTGGACCTTCCGCGACCGCATCCTGGATCTGAAGAAGGACCGCCGCTTCAAATACATCCTGATCTTCAAGAACCACGGCGAGCCTGCGGGCGCTTCCCTGGAGCATGCCCACTCCCAGCTCATCGCACTGCCCATTCTGCCCCGCCAGGTGATCGAGGAACTGGAGGGCACCAAGCAGTACTACATCTTCAAGGAGCGCTGCGTCTTCTGCGACGTGATTCGCCAGGAAATGGAACTCGGCAGCCGCGTGGTTAGCGAGAACGAGAATTTCCTGACCATTGCCCCCTACGCCCCGCGTTTCCCCTTCGAAACCTGGATTCTGCCCAAGAGCCACGAGTCCGCTTTCGAAAACTCGTCTTCCAGCCTGTATGAGAACCTGGCCAAGGCCATAAAGCTGCTCCTGCAGAAGGCCGACCGTGTGCTCGATAATCCGCCCTACAACCTGGTGATCCACACTTCGCCGGTGCAGGATCCTACCAACGATCACTATCACTGGCACATTGAGTTCATGCCCAAGTTGACCAAGACCGCCGGTTTCGAATGGGGAACGGGATTTTACATTAACCCCACGCCGCCCGAGGAAGCGGCCAAGTTCCTGCGCGAAGCCAGCGTGGAGACTCCCGAACCCGCCGTGGCCGTGCCCGTCGGCTAGCCGCAACGATTGTGTGATTGAGAAATTGTGTAATCGGGTAATTTGCAGCGGATTCTGCAGATTACCCGATTTTTTTTGGCAGCCCCGATTCGACTCCGGTGTTGGGGCATTACCTTCTGCAATCTGCAATGATTTTTAGGGATGTCATTCTGAGCGGAGCAGGCTGATTCGCTTGCGAATCCGCCGGCGCAGTCGAAGGACCCCGCGTTTTTTCAAGCCCAGATGCTGTTCCACGGAGTTCTCTCAATTTCTCTCTCGCAAGTGCCTTTTCAATTACACAATTACCCGATTACACAATTACTCAATCCCCTTGCACCCGCGGGTGCCCCACATTTGGCCGCACCGAAACACTTTCGATTTCCTAGTCAACCTCCGGCGGCCAAATGTGGGAGTCCGCGCTCACACAACCGGCCGGCGTCCGGTCACCAACTGCAGGATCAGCACGATCACCGCCGCCACCAGCAATAACCAAACAAACGCCCCGATCTGGTAAGTGCCGACCAGGCCCAGGATCCAGGCGATCAGCAGAATTACAAACAGGGTCCAAAGCATCTTCACCTCCGAAAGTGCCGCAGCACTCCTATGTCTGGTGCAGGTTAGGTGCGGGAGGTTGTCAGCCTGGACTGGCCTGAGCCGGTGAGACCTGGAAGGGGGATCTATTCGCGAGGCAACCCCGGGTCCTCCGCCCGGGCTGCCTTCAGGCGCCGACTACGGCCTGCGCGATGCGGTTCCTGCCGTTGCGTTTAGCGGTGTACATCAATTCGTCGGCGCTCTGCATCATCTGGTCCAGCGACTCGGGTTCCGCCACGAACGTTGCCGCTCCGATGCTGAAGGTGACCGGCCAGCTGTTCTGCTTCACCAAGTCAACCAGCACCCGCTGCATCTTATAGAGCACAAACTGCCCGGCTTCGGCGCCCGTTTCCGGCAACAAGATGGCGAATTCGTCGCCTCCCACCCGGGCCACAAAGTCGGTGGCGCGCAGGTTGCGCCGGATGGAACGTGCCACCCACACCAGCAGTACGTCTCCGGTCTGGTGGCCGTAGTGGTCATTCACCACTTTGAAATTATCAATGTCCATGTAGGCCACGGTGAGCGGGCGCCGGTAGCGTTTTACGCGGTGCTTCTCCATCTCCGCCACCTGGCGGAAGGCTCGCCCGTTGGGCACCCCGGTCAGGAAGTCCACCCGCGAGAGCTCCTGTTCCTGCTGGTAGGCGGCTTTCAGGCGCGCCAGAATCAGCGCCGTGATCAGGAAAAATCCAAACAGCACCACCGCGTTCCAGTACAGAACGATCAGGTTGGTATTGCCTGTGGCCACCACATCCGCGCGCAGCCAGGCAGCGGCAGAAACAATGGCCGCCAGGATCCCTTCCGCCGTTCCCATGTACCAGCTGAGCAGCGCCACCGGCCCCAGGTAGAAGATGGAAAACGAAATCGTGCCGCCCGTGGCCTGGGTCAGGTAGCTGGGCGCCGCGATGAGCACAAGGGCAATCGCAATCAGCTCCAGTTTCGAACGCCGCTGTAGAAAGGAGTCCATTCTTTCCGTGCCTTAATGTTGGATGGCTGCCCCTGGCCGCGCGGGTACGAGACTGCGGCCCCGCTTTCGAGTCCGCATTCAGCCAGAAATCCTGTTTATAGTAGCTTGTGCGAGCAGGGAAGGCGATGACCGGCAGGGCCCCAACCCGGTTACGGAAGTACTACG
>JBLMXE010000187.1:0-2590 GCA_050257615.1 Chlamydiota bacterium
TACCTGGTGGAGATGCTGCAGGAGGGCCTGACCGACTACATCCTCGACGGCCAGACTTTCGACCTGGACGGCGTGCGCTCCATTGCCGCCGATCCACGGCACGTGGCCACCTCGCCCTTCACTTCTTACAACTTTCATGGCAAGGGCAACTTCGCCTCGCTGGTGGACGCGGTGGTGTTGGGCGCTACCGAGGTGGACGTCAACTTCAACGCCAACGTGGTGACCCACTCCGATGGGCGCCTGCTGCACGGCATTGGCGGCTGGCAGAATTGCCTGTTCGCCGGCTGCAGCATCCTGGCCGTGCCTTCCTATCGCGACCGCATTCCCGTGATCGTGGATGAGGTGACGACCATCACCGGCACCGGCGAGATGGTTGACGTGATTGCCACTGAGCGCGGCATCGCCATCAACCCCCGCCGTCAGGATCTGCTCGATGCGGTGAAGGGCTCCAGCCTGCCCATTCGTCCCATTCAGGACATCAAGGCGGAAGTGGAGAAGATCTGCGGCGGCAAGCCCGCCCGCCCGCGCTTCACCGACCGCCCTGTGGCCATTGTGAAGTGGGTGGATGGGTCGGTGCTCGACACCGTCTGGCAGCTCGCGTAGGAGCAATTGCCAATTGATGATTGAAGAATGACGATTGAAAAACCGCCCGCTGTCGCACGGAAATCGTCAATCTTAAATAAGTTTTCAATCGTCAATTAAAGGCGCCGCCCTCTATTCCTTTTCCTTTGACCGACTTACGCTCAGGCCACAGAAAACGCAACACACCTGCGCTGAAAAACATCCAAATGCTGGTAGAATCCGCTCCCAGAACGCCTTTGGGACGTGATTTTCCGGTGGGGTGCGAACATGGCTGATGAGGCGCGCGAATCGGGGAAACAGGCTGAGCCGGACAATCCAGTGGAGGACGAAAACCGAAAAATTCGCCGCCTGCAGATCATGATGAACATGGTCATGTCGGTGATCAGCCAGGACACCGACCTGACCGTGGAAGAGGCCTCCGAATTGGTGGCCAACAGCAAGCGCGCCGCCCTGGCCATGTTTCCCGACAAGGAACTCGCCTACGACATCATCTACAAACCCCGCCTGCAGCGGCTCATGAACGAGCGCTTCCGCCTGCAATAATTGACGATTGTCGAATGAAGAATGATGATTGAAAACCTCTTGGGCTGCCGCGGGAGACCGCCTTTAATTCGTCAATCGTAAATCTTCAATCGTCAATTGCTTTTCTCCACCCGCGCCAGGCGGAAGTTGAGCGTTCCCCACTTCACTTTGGCCTTGAGCTGCACCGGAATGCGCTGAGCGTCGTCGCTGTACCACACCCAGATGCGGCCTTTGTTCCTCATGGGGCCGGCGGTGGCGATCGCGCGCACCCGCAACGTCGGGAACACGCCGGCGGGTGTCTTGATCTGCTCCCTCCCCTCTACCGTAGCCGTGATCTCTCCCGTGGGGCCGCCATCATTGAACGGGAAAACGTAGCTCTGACCCGGCGCGAGGGGCAGCGAGCCCACATAGTAGAAACCCGACATTACATCGGTCACACAGCGCGGAATGGCATGCTCCACGTGTTTGACCGCGCCGGTCTTCAGGTCTTTTTCCTGCAGCAGGCTCTTGCCATGGGCGTAATCAAAGTGAACTTCCGTCTGACGCCGGCGGGAACCCTCCTGGGTGTGCTTGGAAACGGCGAGAGAACAGTAGTTGTGGGGGTTGATGGTGGTGCGGAACTGGTCGTGAACCGCAAACAGCAGGTTCACGAAACCGGAAGTGTCGGCTATCACAACCGTGTGCTGCCCCTCGCCGGATGACTCCATGGTGAGCCTGACGGCGCCGGCATTCAGCAGGTGCCAGTCGGCTGTATAAAAATAAGCCTGATGAATGGGAAAACGATAATGCTCGGAAGGCGGCAGAATGCGCGCCGCCGGCGAAATGTCCAGCGCGCCCTTCGCGTCGGCCGGGGCGCCGTCGCCTGGCGAACCGGCCAGCACCACTGCCCCTCCCACCAGCGCCAGCAGGACAATGGCCACCCACAGGACGGCAAAGCGCACAAATTTGATGGCTCCTCGCATCATTAGCGAAACCATGCCATCTTGACCGCCAGCGCCGCTATCATGGCACCGGCGCCGAGCAGGGCGTTGTACTCCCGGTGCTTCCAGTATAACTGTCCGGAAAAGCTGCCCTGCATGGCTTCCGCAGGCCTCCAGCGCGGCAGGAAACGAGGCACGCGGCGCTCGTATTCAGAAAATTCCGGAAAGCGTTGCCGCAAAAACTCTTCTTCCCCCTGCACAACCGGCAGGTAAACGACAACAAACAGCGCCACGATGGCCAGCCCAATCCACAGGCTGCGGGCCGCCACCGCGAAGCCGAGCGCCAGTATTAAGGAGCCAAGATACAGGGGATTGCGCGTATAGGCGTAGGGGCCGGTGGTCGTGAGAGAGGTGTTTTTCTGAACGTGTCCGGAGGCCAGCGCGCGCAGCGCCAAACCCGGAACACAGATGGCCCCACCGATGAGCAGCGACCCCCCTGTCGGCCTCGCCAGACATACATAGAAGATGGCAAAGGCAAAGCCCAGCGGCACGCGGATGCGGCGTGC
>JBLMXE010000188.1:0-5858 GCA_050257615.1 Chlamydiota bacterium
AGCGGCAAAAGACATGGATTGAGCGCTACCAGGTGGCGGCTTATCACTGGGCGCCCGACTCCCAGCACCTGCTCTTCGACTCCATGAGTCAGCTCTGGTATTACTCGCTGGACAGCGGCACCGCCGTGCAGATCACAACTGCGCCCCAGGCCACCGGCGATCCCAAGTTCTCCCCCGACGGTAAGCGCATTTCCTACATTCGCGACCACAATCTCTACGTGCGCCCGCTGGAGGCCGGCGCCGGCGAGAAGGAAGTTACCGAAGACGCCAATCCCAGGATCAAGAAGCATCAGCTCGGTTCCGGCACCAAGACCGAGGACCTGCTCAACGGGGAGGTGGACTGGGTCTATGCCGAGGAACTCGACGTGCGCAGCAACTACTTCTGGGAGCCCAGCGGCCGGCATATCGCCTTCCTGCAGATGAACGAAGAAAACGTGCCCACCTATCCGCTCGCCGATCTGTTGGACGTTCAACCTGCGGTGGAGCACGAAAAATATCCCAAGCCGGGTGATCGCAATCCCAGTGTGCGCCTGGGCGTGGTCGGCTCCGATGGCGGCAAGGTGAAATGGATCTCCCTCACCCAGGAGACGGACATCTACATTCCGCGCTTTGGCTGGATTGCTGACGGGTGGCTGTGGGTGCAGGTGCTTAACCGCGCCCAAAACAAACTCGATCTCTACTTCGTGAATGCTGCCTCGGGCAAATCGCGGCGCGTGCTGGAAGAAAGTAATTCTCAGTGGATCGAAGTGAATGACTTCCAGGTGCTCAAGTCGGGCGATCGCTTCCTGTGGCCGAGCTGGCGCACCGGCTACACCCACCTGTATCTCTACAGCTTCGACAAGTCGAACCCGCTGGCCGCCGACGCTCATTTGGAGCGGCAACTCGAAAATGGCGACTACGAAGCAACCGGCGTGGATGGTGTGGACGAAAGCGCGGGCTGGGTGTACTTCACAGCCAACAAGGACGACGCGCGCGATCGCCAACTCTACCGAGTGAGGCTGGACGGCACCGGCATGTCGCGTATTTCGCAGGAAGCGGGCACACACAGCACCGAGTTCGCTCCCGACGCCAAGCACTACGTGGACCGTTTTTCCACCCTGCAGACGCCTCCGGTCATGTCATTTTGCGCGGTGGAGGGGAGCTGCAACCAGTTCTGGAGCTCGAACAGTCTCGCGGAATACCACATGGTCCCGCCCAAGTTTGTGGACTTCAAAGCGGACGATGGCACCGTGCTGTACGGCATTCTGTGGCTGCCGGAGAATGCCACCACGGCTGCGCCCGGCAGTGTGCCTCTGATCATCAACCCATACGGCGGGCCGCACGCTCAGGATGTGACCAACGCCTGGCGCGGCTCGTCCGGCCTGTTCAACCAGATTCTGCTGCGGCACGGTTTTGCCGTGCTTACGGTGGATAACCGCGGCATGGGCGGCCGAGGCCAGAAGTTTGCCGCCGCCAATTTCCACCATTTTGGTGATACGGAGCTGAAGGATCAGCTGGCCGCTCTCGACCAGGCGCTGCAGCAATATTCCGTTCTCGACCGCCACCGCCTGGGCTGGTGGGGCTGGAGCTATGGCGGCTACTTCACTCTGTATGCCATGACCCACTCCGACCGGTTTGTGGCGGGCGTTTCGGTAGCGCCGGTCACCGACTGGCGGCTCTACGATTCTATTTACACCGAGCGCTACATGGGCATGCCCAAGGACAACGCGGAGAACTACCGCAAGAGCTCGCCGGTGAACGACGCCGCCAACCTGCACGGTCAGTTATTGGAGGTGCACGGCACCGGCGACGACAATGTGCATTTCCAGAACACCGTGATGATGGCGCAGGCGCTGATTAACGCCGGCAAGCAGTTTGATCTGATGATTTACCCCGGCAAGACCCACGGCATCTCCGGCACCACCGCCAGCAACCATCTGTTTCACATGATTGAGGACCACTTCGTCAGATACCTGAGTCATTAACCACAGAGGACGCAGAGTACACAGAGGAAAATTTTGAAAAGTCTACTTCGGTAAATGCACTGTTGAAAGGCGAACTTCGGCCGCAGGGAAATCGCCACGATTTCGTCGTCTGAGGAATTCGGGCATTCATGTCCCAAAGAAAATGGGGATTTAACTGGCCTTTCTGATCTTTCGTGCCCTTTTTGACAAAGATTCTCCTCTGTGTTCTCTGTGTCCTCTGTGGTGAAAAAAGGGGTTTGCATTGCAGCGGATCACGCTAGGCGATATCGAAGTCACCCACGTAGACGACGGCACCTACTATCTCGATGGCGGCGCTTTCTTCGGCGTGGTACCCAAGGTGCTGTGGCAGCGGCGGCTTCCCGCCGACGAGATGAACCGCATCTCCGGCGCGATGAACTCGCTGCTGGTGCGCACCGGCAAGCACACTGTGCTGGTCGAGACCGGCATGGGCAACAAGCTGCCGGACAAGATGAAGCAGATTTACGGCCCGCAGGAGAAGCTGCTGGAGAGCCTGGCCGGTGTTGGCGTTAGCCCGGAGCAGATTGATATCGTCATCAACACCCACCTGCACTTTGATCACTGCGGCTGGAATACGGTACGCCGCAACGGTCAAGTGGAGCCCACTTTCCCCAACGCCCGTTACTACGTACAGAAGGGCGAATGGGAGCACGCCTGCCGCCAACTGGAGCGCGACCGCATCAGCTACATCAGCGACAACTACGATCCCCTGGTACGCAGCGGGCAGATGCAACTGCTCCAAGGGGACCAGGAGATCGCGCCCGGCATTTCCGTAAGCGTCTATCCTGGCCACACCCGCCACATGCAGGCGCTGCTGATCCGCGGGAGCGGGCAGACCATGTGCTACATCTCCGACCTCATTCCTACCTCCGCTCATCTCGACCTGACCTGGGTGATGGCCTTTGACCTGTTTCCGCTTGAAACCATCGAGAGCCGCAAGAAGTTCTACGCGGAAGCCATCCCGGGGAAATGGTTGGTGGCCTTCACCCACGACCCGGCAATCCCCTGGGCGTTTTTGGAAATGCAAGGGAGCAAGATCAGCGCGCGACCAGTGTAGGGCCGAGTCGCGTGGCAAAGAACTCATCCACCCGCGCGAGAATTTCCGGCCCGGTGTGAGATTCATACACCGCCTTGCGCAGGCCGGCGCTGTTGGCCACGCCGTGCGTGAACCAGGAGACAAACTGCTTCATCTTGCCTTCCGCGCCCGGCAGCTCTTCCTCGATCAGCATCTGGAAATAGGTGCGAATCATCTCGTAGCGGTCGGCTTCGGTGGGCTCGGTGTAGGCTCCGGTGGCCGTGTACTGTGCGATCTGGCGGAAGATCCAGGGATTGGAAGCGGCGGTGCGCCCGATCATGACGGCATCACAGCCGGTCATGTCCACCATGGCGGCGGCATCTTTAGGGACGCGAATGTCGCCATTGCCGATGACGGGAATTTTCACCGCCTGTTTCACGGCGGCAATCCACTCCCAGCGCGCCTGCCCGCTGTAGCCCTGCTCGCGAGTGCGGGCATGCAGCGCCACTGCCGCCAGGCCGCACTCTTCAGCGATTCGCGCCAGTTCTACGCAGACGATTTCGCTGTCGCTCCACCCCAGGCGGAACTTCACCGTGAAGGGAATCTTCACCGCCGCGCGCACCGCCTGAAAAATGCGGCCAATGGCCGGCAGGTCGCGCAGCAGGCCCGAGCCGCCGTTGCACTTCACCACTTTCTTAGCCGGGCAGCCCAGGTTCAGGTCCACCAGGTCGAAGCCCAGGCCCTCCACCATGCGGGCGGCCTCGGCCATCACGTGGGGATCGCTGCCAAAGAGCTGGGCGGAGATAGGGTGCTCGTCTTCGTAAAAATGGAGGTAGCGGCCGCGCATGCGCTTGTCGCGCAGCATGCCGTCGGCCGAGGTGAACTCGGTCATGATCAGGCCGCAGCCGCCCAGGTTACGGATGAAGCGCCGGAATACCGTGTCCGTGATTCCCGACATGGGCGCCAGCAGAGTAGCCGGGGCGATGCGCACGCCGCCCAGGGAGACGGAATCGGGCACACGAGCGTCTGCCTTTGTGGCGCAGGTGCCCTCGCCCGCGGCATTGGCCGGAGTCTCCCAGTACTTGCGCACGGAGCTATCTTACCAAGACGTGTGTGGCGACAGCCGCCCCCGGCTACCCACATCAGGGTCGCTGATGCCAGCTACAGCTGACAGCCAAAACAAAAAGCCTCCAGTCGCCCAGAGGCTTTGATTCGTGCTGATCCGTGTAAATCCGTGCCGGAGAAGAAGTTACTTCTTGCCCGCAGCGGCGGGCACGTTGGCGTACTTGCGGCGGAAGCGCTCCACGCGACCAGCGGTGTCCACCAGCTTCTGCTTGCCGGTAAAGAAGGGGTGGCAGGCGGAGCAGATTTCCACGTGGATGTCGCCTCGGTGGGTAGAGCGGGTCGTAAAGGTGTTACCGCAAGCGCAATGCACGCGGACTTCGTGATAATCGGGATGGACGGCGGCTTTCATAATTCTCCAGATGCTTAGGGCGAAAGAAAGATTCTACAGGAGGGCGGCAAAAACGGGCAAATGCTGGCGAAGCTAGTTAGTGGGCTACTTTGGCGTTCTTAGCGTCTTGAAAAAGTAAACTCCTGCCACGATTCCAAGAATCGCAACCAGAAACACAAAGATATACCAGATCAGGAATAGGAGCGTAATCATGCTACTCAGAGTAGCCCATTGCTGGCGCTATTTCTTTTTGAAGTGTTTGCTCAGTGCCAGACCCTGCTGCTGGTAGTTGGAGCCGATATTGACCCCGTAAATCTTGTCGGGGCGGGTCAGCAGGCGCATATAGGTAAGGCGGCCAATGATTTGCCCATCTTCCAGAATGAAAGGCACCCCGTCAGCACGCACTTCCAGCACCGCGCGGGTGCCTTTTATGTCGTTGCTGCCGTAACCGAAGCCAGGATCGAAAAAGCCGGCGTAATGCACGCGAAATTCGCCCATAGAGGGGTCAAAGGGCACCATTTCGGCGGCATAATCGGCGGGGACGCGCACCTTCTCGCGCGAGGCCAGGATGTAGAAGTCCCCTGGTTCCAACACTAAGCGATTGCCGCTGGGTTGGCGGATAGCGTCCCAGAAGTCTTCGGGCGGATAGTAGTTGACGTTGGCCAGGTCAATGGCGGGCGCATTCTTTTTGGCCTTGAAGGCGATAATCTCTGAGCTGTCGGTGGCGCGCAAGTTGACGGAGATGCGTAAGCCATTGTCAACAATGGCCTTAATGGGAATTTCATCCTCGCCATGGAAGACCAGGGCCTTTTCTTCATCCAGCACAGTGATGGTGCGGTCGCCGAATGTAGGGTTGCCGCGCAGGAAGCGTACCTGGTTAAGTTTCATCCCTGCCCGCAGAATCACAGGGAATGTGCGGGGGACGATTTCGGCATAGAGCTTGCCCTTGTAGCCGGCAGGGGCGCGCTCAAATTCCACCCCGTAGTCAGTGAGCAGGCGGGTGAAAATGTCCAGCCGGCCGGTAGAGCTCTTAGGGTTGGCCTTGACCGAAATGGAGGAGGGAAGATTCAGCTCCTCCTGCAGGGGGATGATGTAAACGCAGCCCCGTTCCAGGACAGTGGTCTTGGTCAGGTCAATGCGGGCCATGCGGATCTGGTTGAGGGCCTCAGCCACTGTGCGCGCTGGGCCCGGCAGGAAGCTGGCCTGCACGCGGTGCGCCATCTCTCCCAGGCGCAGGTCGAGGCTCGCAGGCTGAATCTGGTCTTCGCTGATCTCCTGCCCGGCGAACACACGCTTGGCGGCAATGAGTTCGCGAATATCCTGAGAGGGCAAAACACCGGTCCGCGACGCGGAGACGTCGCTTTCTTCCAGCTCGGGGAAAAGAGCCGGCTCAGTAGCGCCTACATCA
>JBLMXE010000189.1:0-5239 GCA_050257615.1 Chlamydiota bacterium
AGTGCGGCGACTCCAGGGTCACAATGGTGGAGAACTCAAAGTCGTTGAGTATCGGGTTCAGGTGGGTGGGCCCGGCCAGCGTCATGTTGCCTACAAAGCGGTGGCGCACGTCATCAGCCGACAGCGCTTTTTCCGCGCCAAAGTTGCCGCTGTCCTGGGGGATGAGCACGAAGCTGGGGTTGGGACCATTGTCCAGCGTCTTGGCCCAGGTATAGCTGATGCCATAGCCGAAATGGTGGCTGACGCGCTTATTCAGGTTCACCAGCAGGCCGTCAAATTCTGACCACCAGCGCGAATCGGCCTCAAAATAAGTGAAATAATTCGGATTCGCCGAACCCGGAACGATGTTGGGCACAGCCCAAAACGTATCCTTCACGCCCAAGTCACCCTTGGAATCGTGCACCAGCACCTGCCCGCTGGGCGAAGGCTGGTTGATATTGAAGAAGCTGCCCAGGTGCACGCCGTGGGTGCGCAGGTAGCTGATGTTGAGCACCGCGTCTTTGTAGGGCTGGAACTCAACTCCCAGGCTGCTCTGGATTCCATAGGGCATTTTATGGTCCTGGGTGAAGCGCACGATGGTAGCTGGCGCCAGGAAGCCCAGGGTAGCCGGATTACTGGGATCGGGATATTGCCCGTTGATCAGGCCGTTGAAGGCGTTCTGAAAGGCAGCGGGAAAGAATCCTGAATAACCGAACAGCTGGCTGGTGGAGTTCAGGTTGTCTTCGCCGGCCCGGAACTTGCCGTAAGCCGCGGTGCCGCCGCAGGAGGGCTCCTGGCACATGAGCAGGGGCGAGGGAATCATACCGTGGAAGAGCCCAAAGCCGCCGCGAATGATGAAAGAGCGGCTGCCCCCCAGGTTGTAGGCGAAGCCGGCCCGCGGGTCCACGCCGTGGGGGTTATTGAGCACGTTGCTGGGCCACGTTTCAAAATCAAAACGAGTTCCCAAAGTCAGGGTCAGGTTGTGGGTGGCGTTCCAGCGGTCCTGCACATAAAAGCCGCTATAAGTGTGGCCCAGGGTGCCGCTGGCCTGGTTGCGCACCGCCTGCGGGTAGCCGTTCATCGAGAATACCGAAGGGTCAAAACTGGTTTCGTTGTAATTGGGCGCCTGAAAGCGCTCCATCCACAGCACTGCGGGGGTGTGATCGAGCAGATTGGAGCTGTTGCAGGGCGAACTGGGATTGGCGGGGTCGGGGGCGATGCATACAAACGTCGCCTCAAAGGGATAGAACAGGGGAAACGACTCGGTGGTGTTCACGTGGTTGAAATCGCCGCCGAAGCTGATGGTGTGCCGGCCCGCCGTTTTGGTGACGTTGTCCACCAGCTCAAAACGGTTCTCATTGTAGAAATCGGGGTTGCCGCGATTCACCCCGATGGCGAACTGGTTGGCCACTTCCATGTGGGGCTCGGCGGTCACCGTGGGGAAGTCGAAGGAGCGCCGGGCGTACTGCATGCGCACTTCGTTGAGCAGGCTGCTGGAGAAAGTGGAGGTCAGGCTGCCCACCAGCGACTGGTCGCGAGAAAAATTGTTTTTGAAGCCGGAAGGCAGGTCGGAGCCGTCGTTGAGCGGCGAATAGTTGCGCAGCCGGGCGTCGTTAAAGAAATAGCGCACGTACATGTACTGCTTCTGGTTGAAGGCGTGATCCAGTTTCACCAGGAAGTTGTCGTAGTTGTTGACGCGGGTGACGTTCAGGTTCTCGGTGGGGAAGCCGATGCCCGTCTTGAACTGGTTGATGGTGCTGATATTGTTCAGAATGATGGAGTTGTAGTAGGGCGACTCGCTGCGCCGCTGGCCCTCATAGTTGGCGAAAAAGAAGGTCCTATCTTTCTGGATGGGGCCGCCGAAGGTAAAGCCATACTGGTTCTGGCGCAGCTTGTCGAGCAGGCGGCAGCCACCCGAACTCAGGTTGCCGGGCACGGCGCAGGTGGAGGGATCGCGCGAGGCCAGCAGGCTCTTGGAGTCCATGGCGTCATTGCGGAAGTATTCGTAGGCGGAGCCGTGAAAGTTATTGGTTCCGCTCTTGGTGATGATGTCCACAATGCCGCCCACGGCGCGGCCGTACTCGCTGCTGTAGTCGCTGTTGATAACGCGGAATTCCCGCACCGCATCCTGCGAAGGCGTGTATTTCTGCACGCCGGAGGCGGTGGAGATGTCGTCGGCGCCGTCAATGGCAACGAAGTTGTAGTGAATGTTCTGGCCGGCGAAGGAAAGTTTGGTGACCGGCTCGATGATCACGTCGGTGCTGCCGGAGGTGGTGTCGCCGATGGTCACACCCGGCGCCAGCAGGGCGAAGTCAATGAACTGGCGCCCGTTGACCGGCAAGTTTTCGATTTTATTCTCATCAATCACCGAGCTAAGCATGGTGCGAGTAGGCTCGGCGGTCACGCCCACGTCCTGGACTTGGACCTCCTGGGTTACCTGGCCCAGGGGCAGGGTGAAGTTCACGGCGCCGACCTGTCCAAGGTCGAGGTGAACCTTCTTGCTCTGTTTCTGAAATCCAGCCTTGCCGACGGTAACCACGTAATCACCAACCGGCAGCAAGGGCATCTGGTAATCGCCATTAACGTCGGTTTTGGCCGTGCGGGAGAGCCCGGTGGCGGGATTGGCCACGCTGACCTGGGCATCGGGAATCACCGCTCCGGTGCTGTCGTAGACCCGCCCTTGGATGGTGACGGTCACCAACTGGGAGTGGGAAGGAAGGCTGGCCAAGAAAACTACAAACGCGCACAGCAGGCTGCAACCAACCACGCGGACAGGCATCATGAGCTTTCCACCTCAACGGGATATAAAGACAGGTGTTTCCGGGCCGGATTGCAGTCTGCATGTGATATTGAAAATTAGGCGGCGTGTCAAGCGGATAGTCGGGAATAATGTCGGATGACTTATACAGCTGGTTCTGTTGTGGATTGCAACAGCAAGCGGATGTGCCGCGGGATGGCCTGCGGTTGATTCCAGCAGATCAGCGCGGCCGCGTGAGCACGGTCTGATAAGGATCGAGCAACAGCCTGTGGGCGCCCGCCGGGGCAGGGAGGCGGAAATGTGTTTCCGGGCCATCGGCAAACACGCGGCCCAATAGCACAGGCGTGCGCCCATTCGCTACTGCGTAGATAGGCACAGAGGTGACCAGATCGGCCGGGGCGTCTTCCTGCTTTACGCTGAAGGTGGCGAGAGTGAACTTCCCCTTGCGCAGAAATTTAGGATTGGCCAATTGCAGGCGGGGAATGGCGGTGCCATTGACCCAGCCATCGAAAAACCAATTCAGAGATTTGCGCCCTTCATACCAGAGCGGCCGAGGCAGGTTCTGCTCGAAGGCCGCCTGCACATCCTGCAAAGTCATCATCTTGCCCGCATAACGTTCCTGCAAAAGGCGCAGCACACGCAAAAACAACTCGTCGCCATTACCGCCCCGTCCGGGCTGGCTTTCAGCATCGCGCAACATGTAGCGCAGCATGTGGAACAGCCAGGTGCCGCGGCCATAGGCAATAGCCTCATAGGCGTCGGGAAATTTGGAAGACGAGAGGCGCAGGCCCAGCGTGACCGGACCCGCCTCCCTCAGTTCCATGCCCGACTTGTTCTTCTGCAGCAGTTGTTGGCGGTAAGTCTGCATCATGATTTCAAAGTCTTTTGGATGTTCCTGCTCCAGCATCATGAGAACACTGTAGTTAGCCAGCGCCTCGCCGATCCACTGGTCGCGATAGCTGCTCCACCCCACCAGGTCGCCCCACCACTGGTGGGCGGCTTCATGAGCGGGCATGACCTCCCCGTAAAGCACATCCGCTTGCGGAGTAAAGTGCAGCACCTCGCGCTCGTGCGGGCTGAGAAAAGCCAGGCTGGAAAGAAAGATCAGGCCGGGCCAGCCCTGGCTGGTTGCCCCCGGCATTTGGGTCAGGGCCAGGCTGCTGTAGGGAAACGGCCCCAGGCGGGCACTGAGAAATTCGATGGCATGCGCCGTCTCATCGGCAACGGTCTGGGCATTACGCGCCGGCGAAGGGGGAGGCGGAGGAGCCGTAAGGGGCAGATGTTGCTGCCGTGCCTGCTCGGCAGGGGAAATCTGCGGGTTGCCGGGAAGAAGGACGGGAGGAGGAGAAGGGGGCTGGGGGAAGCCCCGCTCCACTCCCACGGCGGCATAAGTCTCAACTTCGACCTTGCCGGCCTGCGCCGAAGCTTTCACGTACTGGCCCAGGTTAAAGCCCGCCATGGGCATGGGGTGCTCGGAAATCCAGTGTCCCACCTGCTCGCCGGGGGTTGCCGTGGCGGAATCCTGGTCCGACACCGGCGGCACCTGCTTGCCGGTGGCCAGCAGGGTCCAGCCTGCGGGATAGCGAAACTGCAGATCGAACTGCGACATGGCCAGACCGCGATTGGGATACCAGGTGCCGCGCGCGCCCACATAAAGCAGGCCTCCCCCAGCCTCAGAAAGCACGGGGCCGGAATATTCGAAACGCAACCGCAGCCGCTCGCCGGCCCGCAACGGTTCGGGAAACACCACGGCGACAATGTCATTGCCGCGCCGTGCCAGTTGCGTGCCTTCCAGCGCGGGATTATGCACGAACTCCACCGACCGGCCGTCAGCTTCCACCCGCTTCACCTGCAAAGAGCGGGAGAGTTCGAAAAGCAGCGCCCGCTCGCCGCTTTGACGGACCTCCACATCGAGCAGCGCCTTGGCCGCGAGTTCATGCGGCAAGGTGATGCGGGCCCGGATATGGTAGCGGGAGATCGTAATTGCATCAGCCGCCTGATCTGTCTGCGCTGAGTCGCGGACGGGCAGGGAAAAGGAGGTCCACAGGTCGTAAAAGTCCCCATGCGGCGTCAGGGCTAATTGGCCGGCGGAGAGCTGCTCGCGCGCCAAGGTGTCAAAGAAGACGTCGAAGATTCCGCGTTGGGGGCTGCTCAAGCGCATGTGTAGAAAATGATCGCTGCCGGTATAGGCCACCAGCGGCTGCATAGGACTGGCGACGGGAAGAAAGCGGCTGAAGGTCATCAGCAGCCGCAGAGCGTCACTGCCGGCCAGCGAGCGTGTCACCGCATCGTAAGCCGCAAAGAACTGCTGCGCTTCGTCGGTGGGATACAAAAAGGGCTGCAACTTCTGCCGCGTGTCGTCGTTGAAGCGCAGGTAGGCAGTGGTGAACTGCTCTTCCAGAATGGCGGTCCCGGTAAACAGGCCCAGGGACGCACGCTCGGCACGATTGGGGGGCATGAGCAGCAGGTCGCCTTCGCCCTGGAAATAAGCGCCGGTTACTC
>JBLMXE010000190.1:0-12381 GCA_050257615.1 Chlamydiota bacterium
ACTGCGGCGTGCCGCTGAAGTCGTAGTTCAGCGCATTGCCCAGGAAGGCCACCGCGTCATTGGGCTTGTCCAGTTGCTCCAGGAAGCTGGCCACGCTGGCCTGGTCTAAGGCGTAGTAGAGATTATTGGCCGGCCCTGCCTGCTGCATGTCGGACTCGAACTGCGTCACTGAATACTGCCCGCTGGGCTGGACAGGCAGGAAGTGGCGCAAAGCTGGCACGGGCGGCGCTTGTTGTTCGGTCATGTTGCCCGCCAGCATCGGCCAGCTGGTCAGGCCCGGCTGTAGGGCCGGCCCCACTGCCGCCTGCAACGAACTGTCGTTATTGGAGTATCCCAGCCAGGTCGTGCCCGCGTAGTGGGTCACGCCATACATGTTCAGCGTGTCGGAGAGGACCGCGCTGTTGCCGGCGCCGTCCACCGCGAGGATCTGGTTGTTGTTGGCCAATACCGCCCCACCGCCCCCGGCCGCGGTCACAATCTGGGCGCTGCCAAAATTGCCCGGCGTCGCCTGGCCGCTGTTCACGTCAAAGCTCAGGATCTGGCCAGAGTAGGAGCCCTGCTGCGCAAATGCGGTCCCCCCTTCCGCCAGAGCCATGGGGAAGGTGATGGGATAATTTGAGGTCCAGGGCAGCGCATAGTCCGTCTTGGCGCCGTTCAGCAGGTGCGAGATGTAGGCCTGGTCGCTCGAACCCAAGGTCACCAGTTTGTTCCATCCGACGAGCACGCCACCTTGCCCGTCCGGCAACACCTGCCCGGGCTGGCCCGAGGTCTGCGTGGTCACGTCGCTGAACTGCTCCAGGCTGATCAACCCGCCCGCGCCAGAGGTTTGCACCTTTAGCAGCATGAGAGAGTCGAAATAGCTCACATTGGTGAAGCTGCTCCCCTGGCATTGCAGCACCCGGTTCGTGGCTTCGACTTCCATGTAAACATTGCCGTCAGGCAGCACCGACATTGGCCCATGGTTGGGCAAACTTTGCACGGTGACGGTGTTGCCGGTCTGACAGACCAGGTTGTGCGAAGCATCGTAGGCGGTGTTCTGGTAGGTCTGCGATGAGAGCGGCAGGGGAATGCTGAACTTCACCTGCCCCGTTGTTCCATCCAGGGCCAGCACCGCGGCTGAAGTCCCGCTGCTGCCGGTGCTAGTCTGCACGGTGTACACGTCGCCATCAGGATGGACGGCCAGCACTGAATCCAGCCTGCTGGGACTGTTATAAGTCCAGGCCACGGCCTGCGCCGCCGCATCTACCTTGATCACCGAATACTGCGAAGCACTGCCGTTAAACACCTGGCTGTCCAGCACCGCCAGACCGCCGTCCGGCGTTCCCGCCTGCAGCTGCTGGTTGTCCCACAAAAAGGCGCTGTTGGAGGTCACCGAAGTGGCGAGCAAGGGCGTGCTCCACAGCTGGTGTCCGTCGCCGGCCAGAGCCCGGGCCAGCGTGCCGGTGGGCGTTCCTTCCAGCACATAAAGGTCGGGCGCGCCAGCAGCACCTGGCTGCGCCGCCACGAAGTTGTTAATCCAGTTGTTGCTCACATCCAGCGGCTGCAGGTCCCAGCGCTCGGTATCTATGGGCAGGGGCCCGGGGCTGACCGTGATCAACTCCTGCGCCGTCAGCTGCTGGTAGGTTGCTGTAACCGTCGCGGTGCCCTGCGCCAGCGCCACCATGCTGCCATCCGGGTTCATCTGCAGCACCGAACCGTCGTCCACACTCCAGCTTGCCGGTATGCTGCGTCCCAGGTTGTCGGTGGCCGAAACCGAGCGCCGCTCTCCCACCGCCATGGTGATGGCCATCGGTGTGATTTGAATCTGCGTCGGCGGCGGGTTCAGAGTCGGAGGCGGAGGATTGGAAGGCGGATCGCTGAAAGTCACGCTCGCAGATGCCGAAGAGCTGTTGCCGGCTGCATCGGTAGCTACTACCTGCACCGTATTGCTTCCGCTGTTAAGTGTCACGTCGCAGCTGAACGATCCGCCGCCAAAGGTCGCTGCGGCTCCATCGCACAGTACCGCGGCCACGCCCGAGCCTGCATCGCTCACCGCTCCGCTCACCGTGAGCGCGCTGCTGGAAACGGTGCTGCTATTGGCCGGCGATGATATGGAAACCACCGGCGGCGTGTTGTCTATGCTCACAAAGGCTGCTGCCTGGCTGCTGTTCCCCGCCTTGTCCACCGCTGTGCCGCTGATCTGGCTGACGCCCTCTGCCGACACCGTCTGCGAAGCCGGACAGACCGCTATCCCCGACAGCCCATCGCTGCAACTGAAGCTGACCATCACGTTGCCGTTGTTCCAACCGGCGGAATTGGGCGCCGGGCTTACTGTCGCGCTAATGGTGGGCGGCGTGAGATCCAGGTTCAAAGTAACGCTGGTAGTGGCACTCAGGCCCGCGGTGTCGGTCGCAGTGCCACTCACAATCTGATTCGGTCCCTGCGTGTTCACCGTCTCCGGAGCCGGGCAGGTCACGGGCATAAAGGCGTCGCTGCAGGTGAAGGTCACAGTCACCGGCGTATTGTTCCATCCCATCGCATTGGGCACCGGAGAAACCGAAGCGGTAATCGTCGGGGGATCGTTATCGAGTCCCATGATGGCCACACTGATGGCGCCGCCGGGATCAGAGCGCAATTGAACCGACAGGACATTGGAACTCTGCAGCATCACCGGTTTGGAAATGGCATGGCGGTGGTCATCGAACTCGCCCTCCCGCAAAACCACCTTCCCGTTGATGAGGATGACCGCGCTGTCCACGGCGCGATAAGAGCCCGCCCCATTCACTACGTACAGGGTGTATTGGGTGGTGGGGTTCTTCACCGAGAACGACACACTCTGCATTTGCGGAGCACCTTTGCTCCGCATAAACGTCTGGGGACCGAATGCCTTGAAGCTGACGCCATAGGCTTGCCCCAGCAGCAAACAGAGCGAAACAGTTACCCACGTAGCCACCGTGTGCCGGCACTGCGTGCGATGACGCATGCGCAATCCTCCCGAAACGGGAGACAGCGTAAGCAATATTTTCCGATTGAGCATCTTCCGCCGGTAACGCTCCATGAGGTGTCCTCGGTTACTCTTTGCCTGGTTACCTGTTCGTCTAAGCCAACAGCTGGCAAGTAACCGCTGTAATCAGGCTGGCGAAGTCGCGGTCAGAGTGGTGTTTAGGGGCTCGGTCGAAGGCCATTCCGTAGGAGAGAACAAGATGGATTTTGGGCAAGGTAAGGTGCTGCACGGCTGAGAGGTGGAAAATCGGTTACCGTTGCGGTACTTTTGTGTGCTCGTGCGGGAGGACGCCGGCAACTCCTCTTTGCCCGTCACACGCGCCCAGCAGCCGCCGCCTGGTTGTGAGATGCGCGCGTCTTGGGCTATCATCCCGCTTCTTGTTCATGTGACATTGAGGAGGGTGCATGGCTGCCCGGCGCTCCTGGGTCATTGTTGTGCTCTGTTCCACTCTGCTGTTTGCCGCTGACGCGAACGACCACGCCGCGCCCCTGTATGGCTATTCCGCCGTAAATTCGCGCGCCGAGCAGCAATGGGAGTCGAAATTCCGCGCCCTTCCCGACCCCAATATCCTGCGCGCCAACATGCAGGTGCTAAGCGCCCGTCCGCACCACGTGGGCTCGCCCTACGACAAGCAGAATGCGGAATGGATTCTCGCCCATTACAAGCAGTGGGGCTGGGACGCCCACATCGAAACCTTCGAGGTGCTCTTCCCTACTCCCAAGCAGCGGCTGGTGGAACTGATTGAGCCCACCCACTTCACCGCCAAGCTGCAGGAGCCGCCGGTGATGGTTGATCCCACCTCCAACCAGCAGTCCGAGCAATTACCCACCTACAACGCGTATTCCGGCGATGGCGACGTAACCGGGCCTCTGGTTTACGTCAACTATGGGTTGCGCGAAGATTACGAAGTTCTGGATCGCATGGGCATTTCAGTGAAAGGCGCCATCGTGATCGCCCGCTACGGGCGCTCCTGGCGCGGGATCAAGCCCAAGGTGGCATGGGAGCATGGCGCGGCCGGCTGCATCATTTACTCCGACCCGCAGCAGGATGGCTACGCGGATGGCGACGTTTTCCCCAAGGGCGGCCTGCGTCCTCCCGAAGGCGTGCAGCGTGGCTCGGTGATGGACACGCAGTACCCCGGCGACCCGCTCACCCCCGGCGTGGGTGCGGTGCCCGGCGTCAAGCGCCTGGCCATCAAGGACGCGCAAACTATTCTGAAGATTCCGGTGCTGCCCATTTCCTACGCCGACGCGCAGCCGCTGCTGGCCGCGATTACCGGGCGCGTGGCTCCCAAAGAATGGCGCGGCTCTCTGCCCATCACCTACCACATCGGTCCGGGCGCGGCGAAGCTTCACCTGATTGTGAAACAGAACTGGGACATCAAGCCGGTCTATGACGTGATTGCCAAAATTCCCGGCTCCACCTATCCCGATCAATGGGTGCTGCGCGGCAACCATCACGACGCCTGGGTAAATGGCGCCGAGGATCCCATCTCCGGCCAGGTGGCAGAACTGGAAGAGGCGCGCGTTCTGGGCGAATTGCTGAAACAGGGCTGGAAGCCGAAGCGCACCATCATCTATGCCTCCTGGGATGGCGAAGAGCCGGGGCTGCTGGGCTCAACCGAATGGGCAGAGGAAAACGCCGGCGAACTGCGCCAGCACGCCGTCGCCTACATCAACTCCGACAGCAACGGGCGCGGCTTCTTCTATGCCTCCGGCTCGCACAGCCTGGAGCATTTCATCAACGGCGTGACCCATGACATTCCCGACCCGGAGAAGGCGCCCATGACGGTGTGGGAGCGGCGGCGCATGGTGCTGCAGTCGCGCGCCAAGCCGGAAGAGCGCGACGAGATCCGCAAGCGCCCTGACAACCGCATCGGCGCTCTGGGCGACGGCTCCGATTACGCTACCTTCCTCGATCACCTGGGCATCGCTTCCCTGAACATCGGCTTCGGTGGCGAGGACGAGGGCGGCATCTACCACTCCATCTATGACGACTTTTACTGGTACACGCATTTCTCCGACACTACTTTCGTCTATGGCCGCGCCCTGGCGCAGACCGCCGGTACCGCAGTAATGCGCCTGGCCGACGCCGACCTGCTGCCCTATGAATTCAGCGATCTGGCAGATACGGTTCATCGTTATGCCGGCGAGCTGGAGAAGTTGCTGGCCGATCGCCAGAAGGAAGCCGTGGAGCGGCAGCAAGAGATCAAAGAGGGCATGTACCATGCGGTGAGCGATCCCAAGGACCCGATGGGCCCGCCGACCGCATTGAAGCCGGTGCCCTACCTGAATTTCGCGCCGCTGGATAATGCCATCGCCGCGCTCACTCGCAGCGCACAGCGCTACCAGACCGCTTTGGTGGCTGCCTCCGCGGGCGGGCTGCATTTGCCCGCCGCCACCCTGGCCGAGCTCAATGCCAACCTGCTGCAAAGCGAGCGCCTGCTCACCAACGCGCAAGGGCTGCGCGACCGCCCCTGGTTCAAGCACCAGATCTACGCTCCCGGCGCTTACACCGGCTATGGCGTAAAAACTCTGCCCGCCATTCGCGAGCCGCTGGAGGAACGAAAGTATTCCGAGGCAGACGCCGGCATTCCCATGGTGGCCAAGGCGGTTGCCGACGAAGCGGCGCTGCTGGATTCGCTGTCAGCCGAACTGGACTCCGCACGCGCAGGAAAAGCTTCAGGGCGATGACCCGCGCAGATCTCGAGCCCATTGTCATGCCCAGAATTCGATTCACGGCGGGCTCCGACTGAGGATTGGGTTCGTATCAGGGCACGCCTTCAGGCTTCCCGACTATCGCCCCCGGCAGAATTAATGTCCTACGTTCCTAGGCGAGAAGCGCAAGGTCCCTTTACTCGCGCTTCCTCGCGAGCTCGCTCGCGCTCGGTCGGGATGACAGAGGAAAAGAAGTATGCGGAGGACATTACTTACGCAGTTATCAATAATAGCCCCTGGTGAAATTGATGCGATCGAATGCGACAACTGGAAAAAGAAGCTGACAGCGGCTGAAGCCGAGTCCGTTTTGCGGCTGCTCCGGCATGGCTGAAGCCAGGCCCTGATACGAACCCACCCGCGTTGAGAATTCATTCTGCTTCCTTGAAGTCAGCACGGGCGTCACCCAAGAATTTGTTCGCCCGCGCACACTAATGTTCGAAAACGGACGATTCCCTGCCTGGTGCCGCCGACCTCTCCAGCTTGTTTCTGACGCGCTGTCAACGACTTACGATCAGCTTCATGATTGGCAGCAAGGGTGCTCCTTCTGCCGGCGAGCGAGGTTGTTATGCAAACGGAATGCAGCTCGGTGACTGCCGGCAAGAGGCCACGCATCCTGCTGGCCGACGATCAGGGCATGATTCTGGAAGCGCTCCGCCTGCTTCTGAAACAGGAAGGTTATGAAGCCGACGCGGTCACTCGCCCTGGCGACGTGCTCACCGCCCTGCAAGCCCAGGACTACGACCTGGTGCTCATGGATTTGAACTACACCCAGGACACAACTTCGGGCCGCGAAGGCCTGGACCTGCTCACGCGCATCCGCAGCCTGGAAAAAGATGTGCCCCTGGTGGTGATGACGGCGTGGGGCAACATGGAATTGGCGATTGAGGCCATGCGGCGGGGCGCCCGCGACTTCATCCAGAAACCGTGGAACAACCAGCAGGTATTGGAAGCGTTGCGTGCACAAATCAGTCATCACGAAAGAGCGCTGCGCCACAGCGGACAGTGGCAACAGGAAATGGCCGACGCCCGGGAGGTGCAGCAACACCTTCTGGCGCAGCCGGCGCTGACCCTTCCCGGCTATGAAATCTGCGCCAGTTCGCGGCCGGCCAGAACTCTGGGAGGCGATTACTTCGATGTAAGCAAGACGAGCGAGGGTGAAGCGGCCATCTGCATTGCCGACGTGGCCGGCAAGGGGGTGGGCGCGGCCCTGCTGATGGCGAGCCTGCAAGCCATGCTGCGCTCGCTGCGCGGCCAGTCGGCGGCCGAAGTTTGCGCCGAACTTAACCGCAACCTTTGCCAGATCGCTCCCGCCGGCAAATTCGTTTCCTTTTTCTACTGCCTGCTGGGCGAAGAGCGGCGCGTGAATTACTGCAATGCCGGTCACAATCCCCCCATCCTGGTGCGGCAAGACGGCTCGGTGTTGCGTCCGCACAGCAATGACGCCGTGCTTGGCTATTTTCCCGACTGGCGCTACCAGGAGCAGACCATTGAGCTGCGCGCCGGGGATCGCCTGGTCCTGTTCACGGATGGAATGGTCGAGGCGTTCGACGAAGAAGGTACAGAATTTGGGGATGAGCAGCTGGTGCAGCTGGCCACCGAAAATCGTGGGCTTGATGCCGGCAGGCTCCACCGCCTGCTCACTTCCGCGGTGATGGAGCACGCCGCCGGGCGCCCGCAGGATGATGCCACGCTGGTGGTGGTGGCCGTGGGGCGATCTTTCTGAAAGCGTTGCACTTTCCCGCCACCGAGACGTAACAACCTAGAGGCTCTGCCGGTAGGCGGGAGGTCTGAACTGACATCCGTCAGTTGGCAGGCAGGTCCTTGTCGTCTAAGTGACCCCTCTTGCCCGGGCGGGTGGAGACGCAACTGGTGGTCACCATCACGCCATCGCACTTGACCAGGTGCTCGGAAACGGTGTTGCACGGCTTGGTCCACCTTACCTTCTGAATGCAGCGGAAGGGGACATACAAGCTGGCGGCTACTTTGCCGGTGTGCGCACAGCCGGCGCACGCGATAACTGCGAACACAAAAGCCAACTTCGCAAGCACTGTCATACTGCCAACTTCTGAGAATCAAACTCTACCTGGCTAAGACCGGGAAAGAACCACCAAATACGTCCTGGGTGCGACCTCGTCAAATCATTTGCAACCGGCGCCCGCCGCGGCGGCCGCTGCTGCCGGCTTGGGCGCCACTTGGCTTTGCTGCTCCTTTAACTTCTGCTCCGCCGCCATGAGCAGTTCGGCGGCGCTGGCCCCAATCGCATACTGCGCGATGCCGTAATTCAGCAGCATTTCCCAGCCGGACTGCGTATTCAGGTTCCAGCGATCCACCGTATTCATCAGGCGGCGCATGGCGGAAGCCGCGCGCTTCTCATTGGTGTCGGCCATGATGATGAGGAAACGATCGCCGCTGTAACGGATGATGGCATCCGACCCGCGGAAGGTTCCTTTCAGCAGCCGCGCCACCTCCACTAGCAGCTGATCACCGGCAATGTTGCCCAAACGGTCGTTGAGGCCTTTGAACCCGGCTACCTCCACCAGCACAAAGGTCAGGTGGCTGCCCGAGCGGTTGGCGCGCGCGATCTCCCGCGGCACGATCTGGTCGAGGGAGCGGCGGTTGAGCAGCTGAGTGAGCGCGTCAATCAGAGTGAAGCTTTCTAAGCGCTCGCTGAACACCAGCTCGCGAATCAGCGTGGCGCGGGTGGAGTTGAGGCTGCGTTTCTGCATCACCACATAAAGGTTGAACAGCAGAATCAGGCAAATCAGGCCGAAGAACAGCTGCGGCAGATAGCGATATTCCACCACCCCGGTGCCGGGCAGGCCGCGCCAGGCCACATTGGGTGCGACCACGGAGGCGAAGCCGGCTATCAGGATGACGACGATCAGCGCACCGATGGACCACAACTGCAGGTCGCGCCCGCCTAGTTCCTTGAGCTGGCGCTGAATTTCTTCGCTGCGCAGCGATTCCGCGGTATCGGAAGCGGCGGTCTGGCTGGGATCGGGCAGGCTGCTCATGAGTAGTTCTTCCCCAGGCGCACAGGTTGGGCGCTAGAGCGATAGTCGCACGGAGATTAGCGAGGCGAGGCTAAACGAGGGTAAGGGGTGCCGCTTTAGCGTTCCCGCTTTGGAATATGTCCCGATTCGGCAGAAACCGGACAGCAGGCTACGAGTTCCACACGTAGAGAAACTGGTCATCGGCTGCCGTAGCCACCGATCTATGCAGGTTGCGTGTGGCCCGGTTGAGCGCGGACCGAATGTTGGCCTTGGTGTCGGGCAATTCGGCCAGTGGAATTTTCAAGGCCCGGCCATGGTCCAGTCCCTCCAAGTCACTCAGGATGGAAGCCACGATGGAATGGTGCTTGCCCTTCCTGCCCGTGGGCACACTGATGCGCTCCGTGGTGTTAAAAGTACGTTCGCGTTCTGGCTTTTTATGGGGCATGGGAACTCCGCAATACAGTTCAATATCAGTAGTATCGCTAACGTACTGCTACCGTTTCGTAATCATAACCTACACCCCCCCCTTCCCTGCAAGCGAAAACGACCCCACTGAAACCTCGCCTTAAGCGGTTCATTTACAATGACTTCGCAAGCTGGCGGCCAAAGAAAATCTCCCCGTATCAGCTCTTCAGGCATAGCTTGGTTGAGAGACAGGGGGCTGACACATGCGCAATCCGAACAACCGTTTCGAAACGGTACCTCTGGCGGAGGTCCTTGAGAAGGCCGTCAAGGTGAACGAGAAGACAATCGGGGCAAGCACCGGCCCCAACGGAGGGTCGAAGGGTACAACAGTATTGGTTGTGGACGACGAGCGGGTTATTGCAGACACCCTAGGGACGATCCTGCGAAATTCCGGCTACGAGGCCGCTGTCTCCTATGATGCCCAGAGTGCGTTGACACAATGCGAGAGGATCAACCCACAGCTAATCATCACCGATGTGATCATGCCCGGAATGGACGGGGTCGAAATGGCGATGCTCGTTCGTGAGCGTCACCCCGAATGCCGGATCCTGTTGATTTCCGGCCAGGCCGCCACCACCAACCTGCTGGAAGATGCGCGCCGCCGGGGCTATGACTTTGAACTGCTGGCCAAACCCATCCATCCCGAAGACCTGCTCGCAAGGTTGGCCACAATAACCTCCGCCCCAGCCCAGACTTCGTCCCGTGGGTGATGCCCACCGAGACCTCTGATTCCAGTCTTCACCTTCCCTGCCGTGCTTGGACATCCCGCCCAGGACTGTTCACGTTCCTCATGTTGATTTAATCTCTTGCAGCATCTACTCTGTTTCACTTTAGAGAAACGCCTGAACAAATCAGGCTGGGGAGCACTATGAGAACGCTGGACAGAATCGTCGCCTGGCTGTTGGTCGCCTTCGGCCTCATTCACCTGGCCTTGACGGGAAAAGTGCATCCCCACCTGGGCATCAACGCCATCTGGTTCGCCAGCGGGGGCCTGCTCATGATGACCATTGCGGCTCTCAACCTGCTTCGGGTGGCGTATGGCTCCGTCGCCCGGGGCGTGCACGCGGTATCGGTCGTCGCCAATCTTGTGCTGCTGCTTATGCTCGCGGCCATCGCCGCACGCTTGCCAATACGCGGCAATCCCCAGATTGTGGTTGGCCTGGTGCTGGTCGTGCTGCTTACGGCGTTTTCCATCTTCGGGCGAACTCCCACGCAGGTTCAGCAAGCTCAAGCCGGAAACTAAGCCGGCCATCGCGCCCGAGGCCTATTCGTAGCGCAACGCGATCATGGGATCCACCCGCATGGCACGGCGCGCGGGGATATAACAGGCAGCAATAGCCACAAGCACCAGCAGCAGCACCACCCCGGCGAAGGTAAGCGGGTCGTGCGCGCTGACGCCGAAGAGTTGGCTGGCCATCAGGCGTGTCAGGCTCAAGGCGGCGGCAGCGCCTAAGGCTGCCCCCACCAGCGCCATCCTCGCCCCTTGTACTACCACCAGGCGCAAGACGTCGCGGCGCTGGGCTCCCAGCGCCATGCGCACGCCGATTTCATGGGTGCGCTGGCCGACCAGGTAGGAAATCACGCCATAAATCCCCACGCAGGCCAGAAGCAGCGCCAGTCCCGCGAAGGCGCCCAGCAGAATCATGGCCAGCCGGCGTGCCGCCAGGGAATGGGACAGCACCTCGTTCATGGTTTCCACCTGGTAGATCACCTGGCGGGGATCCATATTCGCAACGGCGCTGCGTACCCCGCCCATCACCGCGGCCGGGTCGCCCTGGGTGCGCAGCACCACCGCAACGCCACTCGCCACCAGCGGCATGAGTTTTTCCGGAAGCTGCATGAACGGGTAAAAGAATTCCGCCTCGATGGCAGACTTGGCGTCGCCACCTGGCCCCCACTGCTTCACGTGGCCAACCACACCGATGATTTGCACTTCCACATTGAACTGCGTCAGGTAAACGCGCTGTCCTATCGGATCCTGGTGAGGAAAGTAGGTGCGTGCGAACACGTCGTCAATATCAATGACGATGGGCGAGTGCTCGTCGTCCTGGGGCGTTATAAAGCGCCCGCGCTCGAGCGTGACTCCCATGGCCTGCTGGAAGCCGGCTTCAACCAGGTAGAACAGCGCTTGCGGCATTGCGTTATCTGTGGCCGGCTTGGGCCTGCCCACAATCCAGAATGGAAGCGAGGAATCGTGAATCATGGGACGCGAGCCCAGGGTGACGGAGACCGCCTGCACCCCGGGGATGGCGCGCATGGTGTCGTCGAACTGGCGCAGACGGGCGCGGGTTTCGGCGGAGCTGGTGTTGGGAGTGGCCGGCAGCGACAAGTTGAAGGTGATGGCGTGGCCGGGATTGTAGCCGGGATTCACCCGCCAGAGCGCAGCCAGCGTGCGCACCATCAGCCCAGCTCCCACCAGCAGCACCAGCGCCAGCGCCACTTCCAGCACGACGAAGAAACCCTGCAGCGGGTGGCGAGCCCCGCTGGAACCACGGCCGCCTTCCTGCAGCACGTCGCGCAGGTTGACGCGCGAGGTTTTCAGCGCTGGGGCCAGCCCAAAAACAATTCCCGCGAACAACGTGAGGCCCAGGGTGAACAACAACACGCGCCAGTCCAGCGAGACTTCATTGGCGCGCGGCAATGTGCCCGGCAGCATGTTCAGGACGGCCTTGGTGCCGGTGAAGGCGAGTAGCAGGCCCAGCGCGCCGCCCAGCCCGGCAAGCAGAATACTTTCGGTAAGGAGCTGGCGAATCACGCGCGCCTGCTGCGCGCCCAGGGCGGCGCGGACGGCAAACTCGCGCGCCCTGCCCATGCCGCGCGCCAGCGAAAGATTGGCGACGTTGGCGCAGGCAATCAGCAGCAGGAATCCGACCGCGGCCAGCAGCACCAGCAGCAACGGCTTGACGTTGCCGACCAGGTCCTCCTTCATGGAGACCAGGGTGATGCTCAGGCCCTTATCGGCTTGCGGGTAGGCGGCGGCGAGATTGCGCGCAATGGTATCCATGCCGGCTTGCGCCTGGGCCAGCGTTATCCCAGGTTTGAGGCGGCCGAAAGCGAGCGCGCTCACCGTGATGCGGCGGTCGCGAAAGGAGGGATCGTTCCACTGTCCCACGGGGGTGTACAGGTCCCGGTTGCTGCCATAAAAACTGAAGTTTGCTGGTACGACGCCGACGATGGTGTACGAAGTGCCATCCAGGATCATGGGCCGGCCGAGCACATCGGG
>JBLMXE010000191.1:0-9181 GCA_050257615.1 Chlamydiota bacterium
TCCACACCGAATCTCGCTGACTCCTCACTACCGACTCCTGGCTCTCGATTCTCACGCTGCCCCTCGCAAAACCTGCCCTGGACCAAGAATCAAGTCCCTCATTCTGGAATGGAACGGCGTCAGCACCTCGGCGCCACCCGCCGTCACCGTCACCATGTCGCACTGGCGGATTCCGCCCCAGCCCCCGATGTACACTGCGGGCTCGAGATTAAACACCATCCCTTCCTGCAGCAGTTCCTGCGACAAGGGATGAAGGCGAGGCCGGGCGTTGTGGGCAGTGGCGGCAAAGCCGACGCCGTGCCCGGTGGCATGGCTGAACTTTTTTTCAAAACCGTGGGCGCCAAGAATGCTCCGTGCGGCGTGGTCCGCCGCCGAGGCACGCACGCCCGGTCGGATGGCAGCCAGCGCGGCATCACGAGCTTCGAAAACTGCCCGGTAGATTTGCTCGCGGCGCTGGTCAGGCTCGCCCAGGGAGTAGGTGCGGGTGATGTCCGTCCAATAACCGTCAGCGTAGGAATTGCAATGGATCAGCGCCAGGTCGCCCGACAAGATTTTTCTGGAACGCGAAAACGCGTAGGCGCCCGCGGCCTTTGCGGAATTCGCTCCCGACATGCAGAAGGCAAAACCGTCGGCCCGCACAATGCCGTTCCTCCCCGTACCCTGGTTCAGCCGTCCGCGGAACAGAGCGGCGGCCTCGGTCTCCTTCAACCCGGCACGAAGGCGCGGCGCTCCCCAGGCAAAGGCCTGCTCCGCCACCGCGCAGGCGCCGCGAATACGCTCCACCTCGTGCGGCGTCTTAAGCATGGACCAGACCGCCAGCAGCGTGTCCGCTCCCACCAGGGCCGCCGAGGGCAAAGCCTCGATAAGCAATTGCACAATGGAGGCGCCATAGAGGTGCATGGCCACGTAGCAAGCAGGTTCAGTGGCGGCGCCATGCTCGTAGCCAATGCGGGCGTGGGTGATGCCCATCTGTTGCGCGCAATCCTGTAGCGCCTGGAAGGCCGCCTCGCCGGTGGACTGCAGCTTGTCCAGCCGGCCGGGCTTGAAGGTGCGAATTTCGTCCGCCCAGCCGGCACGCGCCAGCTCATGTTCGTCTTCGGGAACTATCAGGCAGATGCGGCCTTCGTGGGTGGCAATGGCGATGCTGGCGCCGACCACGGGCCAGTAGCCGGAGAGCAGCAGAACGTAATCGGGCAGAGTGCACAAGATGGCGTCGAGTTGCACCCGCTGCAAGCCGCGGCGGATTCGGTCAATTCGTTCGGAATCGCGCATAAGAGCAGTTCTCAGTTTGTCGTAACGAGCCGCCGGCTTCAGAGGAGCATCTGAGTCGCGAGTAGCTGGAAAGCTAGCCGGCTACTTAGCTCACCGCTACTTTCGTTCTCGCCACAGAATAGCCGCCGCCACCGCGCCCGCCATGACCGCCACCGTGGCCAACCCGGCGCGCCTCATGGAGCGCTTTTGCGCCTGCAGCCGGGGTTCCACCAGTTCTTTTTCTGGATACACGCTGCGCAAGCCGTGCGGCCCATGCCGCTGGGCCAGGGCCAGCACTTCCGCGGTGTGCAAAGCGTGCCGCCCGGTTTCCTGCTCGATCTGCTCCTTGCAACTGAACCCGTCAGCCATAATGATGGTGGAAAGCCCGGCCTTGCGCACCGCCGGCAGCAGCACCCGCTCACCAGCCTTCTTCGACACCTCGTACTTATCTTTCTCATAGCCGAAGGACCCAGCCATGCCGCAGCAGCCGGAGGCGAGCTCCTCGAATTCCAGCTCCATCTTCTTGAGCACTTCCTGATCGCAATCCAGGCGCATAATCGCCTTGTGATGGCAATGGCCGTGCAGCACCGCTTTGCGTTTCAGTTTGGGCGGATGGTAGTTCGCGGCTTGTTTCTGCAGAAATTCGGCCAGCGTGAAGGTCTGCTCCATCAGCCTGTGTGCCTGAGGCGAATCGGGGCGCAGCCCGTTCAGCTCGTCGCGAAAAACCGAACAGCAGCTTGGCTCCAGCACCACCATGGGCGTCCCCATCTCGATTTCCTGCTCCAAGGCGCGGAAAATGCGGTCGAGGTAGGACTGCGCCATGTCCAGAAACCCATAGTCATAGAGCGGGCGCCCGCAGCACAGAGGCTGCTGAGGCACGACGACCTGGTAGCCGGCCGCTTCCAATACCTCGACTGCTGCCTTCGCTGTCTCCGGCTTGAAATGGTTGTTGAAAGTATCGGCAAACAGAAGCACCCGCTTCCTTCCCTGATTGCCCCGCGCGCGTTTGCGGAACCATGCCTTGAAAGTTTCCGGCGCAAAGGGGGGAATCTGTCTTTCTTGCGGCGCGCCCGCCGCTAGCTTGGCCACATTTCGTAGTACCGGCAGTTGGGTGAACAGGTTGGCAAAGCCAGGCGCAATGGACGCCAGCCGCGCCCACTTGTTAATCCAGCCGAAAGCATAGGCGGAACGCGGGCGCAGCCGGCCTTCCCAATAGTGAGAGAGAAATTCCGCCTTGTAAGTAGCCATGTCCACGTTCACCGGGCAATCGCCTTTGCACCCTTTGCAGGAAAGGCAGAGGTCGAGCGACTCCTTCACGTGCTCGTCGCGCCACCCATCTTGAATGACATCGCCGTGCAGCATCTCCCACAAATGATGGGCGCGGCCACGGGTACTGTCGCGCTCCTCGCGCGTCACCATAAAGCTGGGACAGATGGTGTCATCCTCCACCTTGCCGCCCGTGCGCCGGCATTTGCCGATTCCCACGCAGCGCAACACAGCATGGGCAAAGCTGCCGCCGTCTTCCGGATATTTGAAGTGTGTCGCCGGCTCCCAGGGGTGGTAGTCGGCTCCCAGGCGGAGATTCTCGTCAATGCGGTAAGGGTCCACCACTTTGCCCGGATTCATCTTCCAGTCGGGATCCCAAATGGACTTGAACTCGCGGAATGCCTCGACCAGTTCCGGCCCAAACATCTTGTAAAGAAATTCGGCGCGCGACTGCCCGTCGCCATGCTCCCCGGAAAGTGAACCGCCATACCTGACTACCAGGTCGGTGGCCTCGTCCATGAACGAGCGATATTTGGCGATACCGGCCGCGGTGTAGAGATCAAAATCCACGCGGCAGTGGATGCAGCCCTGGCCGAAATGGCCATACAGGGCGGGATTGTAGCTGTACCTGTCGTAGAGCTGGCGCAGCTCCCGCAGATATTGACCCACCTTTTCGGGCGCTACCGCCGAATCTTCCCAACCCGGCCAGGAGTCCCGCTCGCCGGGAACGAAAGCGGTCGCGCCCAGGCCTGACTCGCGGATCTCCCAGATGTGATGCTGCTCCTCCTTATTCACAAACAGCTTCATGCTGGGCGGGCGGGGGCATTTTTTGAGGTCGCCCATCAGCCGCTGCGCCTGCTCGATAGCTTCCTGCTGGGTCTCGCACCCGATTTCCACCATGAGCCAGCCCTTTCCCTCCGGCAGCATGGGCAGAAACTTGCGGTGCGGCCCTCCCTTTTTTTGCACGTTTTCCATCAGCCGGTCGTCAAGGCCCTCCAGCGCGATGGGGGAGTATTTCAGTACCTCCGGAACATCGTCTCCCGCCTCAAAAACATCGGGGTAGCCCAGCAATAGCACAACCCGCTCTGGATGGTTGTAGATGAGCTTGACCTTGGCTTCCAGAATCGTGACGCAGGTGCTCTCCGTGCCCACCAATGCGCGCGCCAGGTTGATGCGGCCATGCTCGTCGGGGATGAGCTGGTCCAGGTTGTAACCGGAAACGCGACGGATAATCTTGGGAAAATTCTTTTCGATCAGCGGCTGGTAGCGCTGCCGCAGCGACATAAGCTTGGCGAAAATCTCGCCCACCCGCCCGGGCTGCCGCATCCGCTCCTGCCACTCGGCTTCGGTAAGCCAGCCCACGCTCATGCGGGTGCCATCGTAAAGCAAAATGTCCAGCTCCTCCGTATTGTTCACCGCCGGGCCATTCATCTGTGCATGTGCGCCGCAGGAGTTGTTGCCCAGCATGCCGCCGAAAACGCAGTGGCTGTGGGTGGCCGGCTGCGGGCCCCAGGTCAGCTTGTGCGGGCGTGCGGCATCTACTACCTCATCGCAGATCGTGCCCGCTTCGACGCGGGCGTACTTTTCGGACGGGCACAACTCCACAATGCGGTTCAGGTACTTGGAGAAGTCAATGACGATGCCCACGTTGCAGCACTGCCCTGCCAGGCTGGTGCCGCCTCCGCGGGAAAGCACTGGGGCGCGGTACTCGCGGCACGCGGCCATGGCTTGGACCACGTCGTCCACACTTTTCGGGATGACCACTCCGATGGGCGCCTGGCGGTAGTTGGAAGCATCCACCGCGTACATGCCGCGAGTACCGGCATCGAAACGCACCTCCCCCTCCACGTTCCGCCGCAGTTCGGCCTCCAGAGCCGCGACATCCACGCCCTCGGCCGAGCGCCAGTTGCGCGGGCGCATTTCACTCGGCTTTCTAAGTTCTTCTTCCGTAACCGGAATACGAGTGGCAGACATGTTCTCCCCCTAGGCGGCAAACCGTTCGGCATCAGCCTCTTTAAGCTCAAGCCCCACACCGGATCGCGAAAGGTCGGGACGCAGCTCGCCCTGCACCAGCCGCGGCAGGCCATCAAAAAACATGCCCTCAATGCGCACGTGATCATGAAAATATTCCAGGTTCTTGAATGGAGTTACAGCGCAGGCCACGTGCGTGTGCAGTGCGGGCGCGGTGTGGGCTGAAAGCGGCAGGTTGTGCGCCTGGCAGAGCGCCGCTACCTGCCGGAAGCCGGTTACACCCCCGCAGCGGGTGATGTCGGCTTGCAGCACATCCACCGCTCCCGCTTCCAGCATGCGGCGAAAATAAAAAATGTCGTAGCCATACTCGCCCGCCGCAATCTCCATCATGGCGGGCGCGCGGTCGCGGACCAGCCGCAGTCCCTCCAGGTCGTCGGAGGAGACCGGCTCCTCAAACCACACCACGCCGAACCGGGCGAGAGTCTCCGCCTGATGCAGCGCTTGCTTGTGGCTATAAGCGCCGTTGGCATCTACAAGCAATTCCGGCCCCTGCCCAATGGCTTCGCGCGCCACCCGCACGCGCTCGACGTCGTGCCCAGGGTCGCGCCCGATCTTCATCTTCACCTGCGGAATGCCCTGCTCCACCCAGCCCCCAAGCTGCTGCGCCAGTTGTTTATCGGAATACGATGTAAATCCTCCGCTGCCATAAACCGCCGCGCCCTCCCGCAGCTGGCCCAATAGCGTGACCAGCGGTAGCCCCAGCAAACGCGCCTTCAAGTCCCACAAAGCGCAATCCACCGCTGAAATGGCCGCCGAGCAGATTCCCGGCCGCCCCAGGTTGCGGATGCGCCTCCACATGGCCACGTACGTCGCAGTCACCGCCATGGCGTCGCTTCCCTCCACTACTTCGGCGAGCACACTATGGATTAATCTCGCCGCGGAAATGTCAGCATAGGTATATCCCAGTCCCCTCTGGCCGCCGGCATGAACTTCCACCAGCACCATGGTGGTCTTGTCCCATTGCAGAGTGCCGTCCGATTCGGGCAAATCGGTGGGAACGGTAAAGACCGACACCTCAAGACGCTCAACTGGCGGACTGGCGGAGAAAGCCGGCATGGCGGAGTCAGCCGCCGGCGAAGACGCTTCGGCGAACGGCTTACTTGTAATGATGTGATTGGCAAGCGGCCGGGTTAGCTTGCGGCAACACACAACCTTTGTCACAGGTAGAGACGTTGCTTGCAACGCCTCAGAAGCGCAGCATCTCTGGTTCTGCAGTCCTCGCGGCCAACGGCGGCCTAGCTTTCGCATCGTAATTAAGGCCGCTTGGTGGCGAACTCACAATATTCGTCCGCCTTAATAAGGAGTTAATTGTCATGACCGCGTCAGATGTGCTCGTTGAGTGCTTGATTGATTGGGGAGTAGATGTAATTTTCGGCCTGCCGGGCGACGGCATCAACGGAGTTATGGAAGCCCTGCGCACCCACCAGGAAAAAATTCGTTTTGTGCAGGTGCGCCACGAGGAAACTGCCGCCTTCATGGCCTGCGGCTACGCCAAATATACCGGCAAGTTGGGCGTGTGCCTGGCCACCTCTGGGCCCGGCGCCATTCACCTGCTCAACGGACTCTACGATGCCCGGCTCGACGGCCAGCCGGTGCTCGCCATCACCGGCATGCAGTACCACGATTTGATTGGCACCTTCACCCAGCAAGACGTGGAAACCGACAAGCTGTTCATGGATGTCTCGGTTTACAACGAGCGCATTATGGGCCCCACTCACGTGCAGAACGTGGTGGACCTGGCCTGCCGCACCGCCTTGGCCTACCGCGGCGTGGCCCACATCACCATTCCGGTTGATTTTCAGGACGCCAAGGTACGTGACTGGGACCGCTCCAAGCGCAATTTCGCCAACTTCACCAATGCGGTGCGCACACAGAGCTACAAGGTGCCGGCTGACGGCGAACTGCATCGTGCTGCCGACATCCTTCATCAAGGGAAAAAGGTGGCCATCCTGGCCGGACGCGGTGCCCTGGGCGCAGGCGAGCAACTGGAACAGGTGGCCGAGTTGCTGGCCGCCCCGATTGCCAAGCCGCTGCTGGGCAAGTCGGTGATCCCAGACGACAGCCCTTACACCACCGGCCCCGTGGGCCTGCTCGGCACGGCGCCTTCGCAGGAAATCATGGAGGACTGCGACACCCTGCTCATGGTGGGCACCTCCTTTCCCTACCTCGAGTTCATGCCTAAGCCCGGCCAGGCCAAGGGCATACAAATTGATATTGACCCAAAACGCATTGCCTTGCGCTACCCGGTGGACGTCGGCCTCGTCGGCGACAGTAAGACCGTGCTCCAGCACCTGATTCCCCTTCTGAAACGCAATGAAGACCGCGGTTTCCTCAAGATGGCTCAGGCCGGCATGAAGGACTGGTGGGAGCGCATGGAAAAGGAAGCTACCCGCATGGACAAGCCCATGAAGCCGCAGGTGGCGGCATGGGAATTGGGCAAGCGCCTCCGCGACGACGCCATCGTCAGCTGCGACAGCGGCACCATCGCCACCTGGTGGGCGCGCCACGTTCCCGCCCGCCGCGGCCAGATGCACAGCCTCTCCGGCACTCTGGCCACCATGGCCCCCGGCCTGCCTTACACGCTGGCGGCCCAGGTGGCCTATCCCAACCGCCAGTGCGTGGCCTTTGTCGGCGATGGCGGCTTCTCCATGCTTATGGCCGACTTCGTGACTGCGGTCAAATACAAGCTGCCCATCAAGGTGATCATCATCAAGAACGACACTCTCGGCCAGATCAAGTGGGAGCAGATGGTGTTCCTGGGCAATCCGGAGTACGGCGTCCAGCTTCACCCCATTGATTTCGCCGAATTCGCCCACGCCTGCGGTGGTGTCGGCTTCACCGTGGATGATCCCAAGGAATGCGGCGACTCCATTGATCAGTTTTTGAACGCGCCCGGTCCGGCCATCCTGCAGGCAGTCGTTGATCCCCTGGAACCGCCCATGCCCGGCAAAATCAAGGCGGAACAGGCGCTGCACTTTGCCGAGTCTTTGGCCCGCGGCGAGCCCAACCGCCGCAAGATCGCGCTCACCGTCGCCTCCGACAAGGTGCGGGAAATGGTCTAAGGAAGGCCAACGGCAGACGCCTGACGCTCGTGGGCGGTGGCTCGTTAGCCCTCTGTCGTTGGTTGTTAGTTCGTTGGTCGTGGGTCGTTGTCGTTAGCTAGTCAGCCTGCGCCAGTGTGAAAGCCACGGGCTTTAGCCGGGGGATATAACCGAAGGCCGTCAGCCGTCAACCATCGGCCGTCGACAAAAAAAGCTTATGCGCAAACACGAAATCGTAGTCATCACCGGCGCCTCCGCGGGACTGGGCCGCGCCACCGTTCGCGAATTCGCCCGCCACGGAGCCTGGATTGGCCTGATCGCCCGCGGCCGCGACGGCCTGGAAGGTGCGCGCCTCGAAGTGGAGGCCTCAGGCGGCCGCGCGCTCGTCCTGCCTACCGACGTGGCCGATCCGGGACAAGTGGAACATGCCGCCGCAAAGGTCGAAGCTAAGCTCGGGCCCATTGACATCTGGGTCAACGACGCCATGACCTCCGTCTTCTCCCCCGTCAAACAGATGACCGCGGAGGAATTCAAGCGTGTCACCGAGGTGACCTACCTCGGTTACGTGTATGGCACCCTGTCCGCCCTCAAACGAATGTTGCCGCGCCATCGCGGAACCATCGTGCAGGTCGGCTCCGCGCTTGCCTACCGCAGCATTCCCCTGCAGGCCGCCTACTGCGCGTCTAAGCACGCAGTGCTGGGCTTTCATGCTTCCCTGCGCACCGAATTGCTGCACGACAAAAGCAAGGTGCAAGTCACCATGGTGCAGATGCCCGCGCTGAACACGCCGCAGTTCGGCTGGGTCAAGAGCCGCCTGCCCCGCAAGGCGCAGCCCGTCCCGCCCATCTTCCAGCCGGAAGTGGGAGCGCGCGCCATCTACTATGCCGCACATCATCCGCGGCGCGAGTATTACGTCGGCCACTCCACCGTGCAGGCGATTTTCGGCAACAAACTCGCCCCCGGGCTGCTCGACCGTTATCTGGCACGCACCGCTTATCAAGCACAGCAGCATGACGGACGCGAAGATCCTCAACGCCCGAATAACCTCTGGCAAGCGCTGCCCGGCGACCACGGCGCGCACGGCAGCTTCAGCCGCCGCGCTCGCGGTTACAGCATAGAGTCGTGGCTGGAATCGCACCGTCTGCTGCTCGGCCTGGCAGGTCTGGCCGGAGCGGCTGGAGTGATCTACTCCGCGGTTAACAATCGCAGGCTGGCGGAGATGTACGATGTGCTGGAAGACTGGCTGCCCCGCGCCGTTTGAAATTTTCCGATGGTCCATCGCGCCAATGGCACTTCCGTAATGGTGCCAAGGCCACTGGCTCTCGCTATGCTTGCTCTGCAAGGCGCAATGTTCGCGCCTGAGGTGCATCTATGAGCCGACGCTGTCTGGCAATACTGGCACTCGTTGCCGCATTGGGCCTCTTTACTCCCGCTCTTAGGGCCGATCACGGTGGGGACAAGGGCCACGGAAATCCCCACAAACAGTTCAAGGGCGGCGATCATGGCCGGCAGGGCGATCACGCCCGCTATGCCGGGCGCGACGACGCCCGCTGGGAACACCGCGGCCGCTATGAATACCGCGCCTACGGGCC
>JBLMXE010000192.1:0-8577 GCA_050257615.1 Chlamydiota bacterium
TCCCGCTCCTCGGGCGCGTTGTCAATCGAATCGAACGAACGGAACGACACCTTGGGGTTGTGCTTGGACAATACCTTGGTGATGGCCGCCGTCAACGTGGTCTTGCCGTGATCAATGTGCCCGATCGTGCCCACGTTCACGTGCGGCTTGGTGCGCTCAAATTTCTCTTTCGCCATTTCGTAGCTCCATATGTCCCCCGCTGGGGACCGCTATGTATAAGTTCCTTTAACGGGACTCCCGTCCCAATTACCTCGAAACCGTCTTGCCCTGCACCCGGGCGATAATTTCCTCCGCCACCGACTGCGGCGCCTGCTCGTAGCGCGAAAAGTGCATGGAGAAGGTAGCGCGGCCCTGGGTACGCGAACGCATGTCGGTCGCATAACCGAACATTTCGGAAAGCGGAACGTACGCCTTGATCACCTGCGAGCCGGCGCGGTGCTCCACGCCTTCCACCCGGCCGCGGCGCGAGTTCAGGTCGCCGATGATGTCCCCCATGAACTCGTCGGGCACCACTACTTCCACCGACATCACCGGTTCCAGCAGCACCGGGCTAGCCTTGCGCGCGGCTTCCTTGAAGGCCATCGAGCCGGCAATCTTGAATGCCATTTCGCTGGAGTCCACGTCGTGGTAGCTGCCGTCGTAGAGCGTGGCCTTTACGTCCACCATTTCGTAACCGGCAAGCACGCCGCCTTCCATGGCCTCTTTAATGCCCTGGTCCACCGGCTTGATGTACTCCTTGGGCACCGAACCGCCCACGATTTCATTGACGAATTCGTAGCCCTTGCCCGGCTCCTGCGGATCCAGCTTAATCTTGACGTGACCGTACTGGCCGCGGCCGCCGGTCTGGCGGATAAACTTACCTTCCGCCTGCGAGGGCTTGCGGATGGTTTCGCGATATGCCACCTGCGGCTTGCCCACGTTGGCCTCGACCTTGTACTCGCGCATCATGCGGTCAATGATGATCTCCAGGTGGAGCTCGCCCATGCCGCTGATGATGGTCTGGCCGCTATCGGGATCGGTATTGACTTTGAAAGTGGGATCTTCCTGCGCCAGGCGGGAGAGCGCGATGCCCATCTTCTCCTGGTCGGCCTTGGTCTTGGGCTCCACCGCGACCGCGATCACCGGCGCCGGGAACTCGATGGACTCCAGCGCCACGGGATGGTTCTTGTCGCAGATGGTGTCGCCGGTGGTGACATTTTTCAAACCCACGGCGGCGCAGATGTCGCCCGCGTAAATCTCGCTGATCTCTTCACGCTTGTTGGCGTGCATCTTCAGCAGGCGCCCGATGCGCTCGCTGCGCTGCTTGCTGACGATGTAAACACTGTCGCCGGTCTTGAGCTGTCCGGAATAGAGGCGGATGAACACCAACTGGCCGACGAACGGGTCGGTCATGATCTTGAAGGCCAGCGCCGAGAACGGCTCCTTATCGTCGGCCTTGCGAATCACCGGCTTGCCCGAGTCTGGATCCATTCCCTCAACCGGCGGAATATCCAGCGGCGACGGCAGGTAGTCCACCACCGCATCCAGCAGCGGCTGCACTCCCTTGTTCTTAAAAGCGGTTCCGCAAATGACGGGAAAGAGTTTGAGCGCAATGGTGCTCTTGCGCAGCGAGGCCTTCAGCTCGTCCGGCGAAATGGTTTCGCCTTCCATGTACTTGTGCAGCAGGTCGTCATCGTTCTCCACGATGGTTTCGACCATCTGGCCGTGGAAGGCATTGGCTTTTTTCTGCAGCTCGGCGGGGATCTCCTGCTCCACGAACTCGGCGCCCAGGGTCTCATCTTTCCAGATGATGGCCTTCATGGCGAGCAAATCCACCACGCCTTTGAACTTGTCTTCTTGTCCGATGGGGAGCTGGATGGCTACGGGGCGGGCATTGAGTCGCTTGCGGATGGTGTCAATGGCATGCTCGAAATCGGCGCCCATCTTATCCATCTTGTTAATGAAACAAATGCGCGGGACGCCGTACTTGTCGGCCTGGCGCCACACCGTTTCCGACTGCGGCTCCACGCCGTGCACCGCGTCAAACACGGCGCAAGCGCCGTCGAGCACGCGCAACGAGCGCTCCACCTCGGCAGTAAAATCCACGTGGCCGGGCGTATCAATGATGTTGATGCGGATGTCGCGCCACAAGCAGGTGGTGGCGGCGCTGGTGATGGTGATGCCGCGCTCCTGCTCCTGCTCCATCCAATCCATGGTTGCAGTGCCTTCGTGGACCTCGCCGATGCGGTGCGTTCTTCCCGTGTAGAACAGGATGCGCTCCGTCGTCGTGGTCTTACCGGCATCAATGTGCGCCATGATGCCGATATTCCTGCAACGCTCTAATGGAACTTCTCTCGCCACTTTACTCGTCCGTTTCCTTTTAGCTAACTAGCTGTATGGCTGCCTAGCTAACGGCTACCAGCGGTAATGCGCAAAAGCCTTGTTGGCCTCCGCCATGCGGTGCACGTCTTCCTTCTTCTTGATGGCGGCGCCGCGGTTATTGGCCGCGTCGAGCAACTCGTTGGAAAGCTTGTCCACCATGCCCTTTTCGCCGCGTCCCCGGCTGTAGGTAATCAGCCAGCGAATGGCCAGCGAGGTGCGCCGGTCCTGGTTGACCTCGACGGGAACCTGGTAGTTGGCGCCACCCACGCGACGGGTCTTCACTTCCAGCAACGGCTTGACGTTCTCCACCGCCTTCTTGAACAGCTTGATGGATTCGTCGCCACCCTTTTCCTGCAGCCGGCCCATGGCATCGTAGAAGATGCCTTCCGCCGTGCTCTTCTTCCCCGCCCACATCATCGAATTGACGAACTTGGTGACCAGGGTCGAGCCGAATACCGGATCCGGCTCCACTTCCTTCTTGACGATATGTCCTTTTCTCGGCATTTCAGCTTCCGGCTCCTAGCTCCTAGCTTCTAGCTAGAGCTAATCTGGACGAGCAGTTCTGCTCATCCCTGAATCTTTCTGGCCGCCAGCCAAGGACCAATGGCCAGCGACTGCTACTTCGGCCGCTTGGCTCCGTACTTGGAGCGGCTCTGCTTGCGGTTGGCCACGCCCACCGCGTCCAGGGTGCCGCGGACCACGTGATAGCGAACGCCCGGCAAATCCTTCACGCGGCCCCCGCGGATCAGCACAATGGAGTGCTCCTGCAGGTTGTGGCCGACGCCGGGAATGTAAGTGGTCACTTCAATGCCGTTGGTCAGCCGCACGCGCGCCACCTTGCGCAGCGCCGAATTCGGCTTCTTCGGGGTCTGCGTGTAGACGCGGGTACAGACGCCGCGCTTCTGCGGACAGGCCTGCAGCGCCGGACTGGCCGTCTTGTAGCGCGGCTTGCTCCGGCCCCGGCGAACCAATTGATTGAATGTAGGCACGCTTAGCACTCCTTCACTGCTTCTGCCGGGCCGCCACATGGTTCCGCTCTCGCAGATCCAGCGCGCTCCCGCTTGACCCCTGGCAGGGGCTGGCTGGCATTGCTGCCCAACCATACTTCCTCCCCGCTGGGAGGAGATTTAGGGATTCCTTAGGGCTTAGCGACGGTGGCACCCAGCCACTCCCAAGCCAACCGACGGCCCGGGCAGGAGGTGCTCCGTTTCGCCTGCCTCGACCTGCATACCCTTCCGCAATCTTTCCAGCGCAGCGCCGGAACTGACAGGGCGGAAGGCAGCGCAGGTTCTTGTTTCAGCGAGGGCGCCTGTGGGCATTCACCCCCAGGCGATTAAAGCAAAAGCTGCCACAGACAACGGGTCGCCTTCGCCGCACACTCCTAGCGGTGAAAGCGAACACACACAGGCAAGCCAACCTTGACTCGCGGAACTATTAGAATATAACAACTCTCTTCGTCCAGCGTCAACACGAGGTCTGTAGCGATCGGGCAGTGGGCTCACGCCCGCTAAACGCCAGACCCATTCGACAAGCTCAGGGTTTCGGCTGGCGGCTCCCGCTTCGCTCACGCCCGCTAAACGCCAGACCCTTCGACAAGCTCAGGGTTTCGGCAGCGGGCTCCCGCTTCGCTCCCGCCCGCTAAACGCCTCAACTTGCCGAAAAAAAGAGCAGCATCTAGACTGATGATTTCAGAAACAACATGCCTGCGTTTCCGTTCAATCTCCTGATTGGGCGGGGAGGTTCGATGAGCCGTATTAACAAACTTGGTCCCTGTGCGGCCGGTGTTTTGGCGCTGCTGTTCACCCTGGGCTTACTGGGCTGCGGCAGCAGCAGCAGGGTCGCTCCTTCTAATGAAGCGATTACTGTCAGCATCAGCCCCAATCCCACCGCTTCCATGAATCTCGGCTCTACCCTGCAGTTCAACGCCACGGTCCACCGGGGAACCACTGTAATCACCACTCCTATAACCTTCATTTCCAATAACAAGCAGATCCTGCAGTTTGCCCCTAGCGGCCTGGCCTGCGCCGGCAAGTGGGACACCAGTTTCATCGTCTGCAGTCCCGGGGCGCCAGGGGTGGTGACCGTACTGGCCAGCGGTTTTGGCACGCCTAGCTCCATCACCACCGTTTACGTTCATCCGCAGGTCACAAACATCGAAGTCAGCTCGCTGAATCCTTCACCGCCGGCCTGCGTCTCCCAGAATCAGACGGAAAATCTTCAAGCCACTGTCCTCAGCGGCAACACCGACATAACTCCGTTCGTCGGTCCTTTGACCTGGTCAGCATTGGAGCCGGGTGTAGCGAAAACAAGCACAACGGTGACCGGCCTGCAGTCCAACCAGGTACAAGTCACCGCCGCCCAGCCTGGGCTTACTCACATCTTCGCCAGCAGCAGCGGGCTCAACAGTCAGGGTTTTCCTTTTGAAACATGTCCGGCGCAGTCCATCTCCGTGGTTGCCTCCAGCACCGGTACCGATTCTCTCTCGCTCGCGAAAGGGAGCAGCGGGATACTTACACCGACCGTCATCGACTCTCAGGGCAACACCATCAGCGTGACCGGAAGCGGGACCACCGGCCTGACCTGGATCAGTTCCCAGCCCGGCGTGGCCACCAGCAAGAGCGCCAGCGTCACCGCGGTCGGTCCTGGAGGGGCAGCGATCTTTCCGGTTTGCACTCCGCCCGCCTGCAACGTGAATTTGCACGCCGTGTATTCCAGCAACGTCGTCAGCACCACCGTGACCGGAACCGTGGGCGCGGGGACGGTTTATGTGGCCAGTACTGGTTGTTATGGCACAACCAGTTGCACCGCCTCTCTGATACCGATCAATACTTCGACCAACACCGCCGGCGCCGCCATCACTCTGTCCTCACCGCCGAATTCCATGGTGGTGGACCTGACAGGAGCTAATGTCTACTTTGGAACGGCGGCCGGATTGCGCATCTTTGCCACCTCCACCAGCGCCTTCACCGGCACGAGCAGCGTGGTGGGAAAGGTGCTCGCCGCTTCGCCCGACGGCACCAAGGCCATCGTGTCGAATACCGCTGGCAATCCCAATGTGGTTTACGTGGTTGACTCCAAGGCGAGCACCAGCAGTCCCCTGCTGCTCAACGGCGTCACCGCGGCGGCGTTTTCGCCTGACAGTACCACCGCTTATCTGCTCGCCGGCAGCACCCTTTACGTGTACTCAACCACGCGGGCCCTGCAGACCATAAGCCTGCCTGCTTCCGCCAGTGATGCTGCCTTTCTGACCACCGGCACTTTTGGATTTGTTGCCACTCCGCCTTCCACCGTCAACTTATTCGATGGCTGCGACAACGCGGCTCCCCAGTCGCCAAATACGCCCACTGTGACCACGGTGTCTCCGCCCGAACTGCTCGCGACTCTGCCGGATGGCAAGACCATGGCCGCTGTTACCTCTCCCGGGTTTACCAGCATCGCGGTCACAACCAGCGCGGCTGGTTGTCCGCCCCCCGTGACCGCCACCCCAACCTTCCACGACTTGGGGCAGGGGCCCTTCACGCCCAAGCAGGTTCTGGTTTCCTCCGACGGTTCGCGCCTTTATGTGGTCAGCAATCTGAGCACGGTGATGATTTACGACTTCACCTCCGCCTCGGTGAACACCATTACCCTAAGCGGCGGAGCCACCCCGCTGCGCGCCGCTCTGACGCTTAGTGGCCAGACGTTGTATGTGGGCGCCAGCGACGGCACCGTTCATGTTCTGGACACGGCCACGTTCACCGACTCGCAGCGGATCTCCGTCTCTCTGTGCAGCAACAGCTCCGCCGGCTGTCTGCCTGACCTGGTCGCTGTGCGCCCGTGATTCGGGGCCGGAGGGGCCGAAGATCCTCCTGGATGTAGAGTACCGAGGCCTAGTCGGAGGAGAAGGCGGCCGCGTAGTCTTCCGGATCAATCCCGTGATAGGTGAGTGTGTGCTTCAGGCGCTGGCGCAGATCGGCCGGCGTGGATTCGACAAAGGCCTGCACCGCCGTCTCCATCGAAACTTCGTCTTCTCCGGCTTCGTCAGTCAGGGTTTCCGCGCGCAACTCTGACGCTTCCTGCACCAACGCCCGGGATGGGGCGGGCAGTTCCCGCAATAACTCCTCAACAATCTCATTGGCTTCGTCGGACCACTTCATGCTCGTTTCCTTGACCCTATTCTCGAGATGGAGCAACCGCGCTATCCAACTCCCGGGCCACGCTGTCTAAAACGCCGTTGATGAACTGCACCGACTCCGGGGTGGAAAACTTGCGCGCAATCTCCAAAGCTTCATTGATCACCACCGGCTTGGGAGTCGCCGGAAAACCGAGAAATTCCGCCACCCCGCTGCGCAGCAGATTGCGGTCTACTGCCGCCATGCGCTCCATGCGCCAGTGCTGGGCATGACGCTCGATTATTTGATCAATTTCGCCGGCCCGCTCCATGGCCGTGCGGAACAGGTCCTCGGCGAAGTTGCGCACCTCTTGCGAAACCGGCCCGCGCTCGCCCCAGAAGGAGCGCCGCACCTGGTCCATGCTTTGCCCGCCCATATCGGCCTGGAAAAGCATCTGCAGAGCCAGTTCTCGCGATTTGCGCCGTGTGCCCAAAGGCGGTTCTCAGTTCTCAGTTCTCAGTGTAAAGCATCGGCGGGCCGTGGATTTTCACGCTGGATGGAATTCCATCTTAGCTGTTTAGCTCTTGCCTCTTCGCTCTTGGCTACCAGCGCTGAGCTTAGGTGATTTCTTGGTTTTGCCGACGACCAACGACCGACGACCAACTACTTTCTGTTGGCGGGCTGATGCAATAACTGCAAGCTGCACCCGCGCCATTTCCACCGCCGACAGCGCCGCCTCAAAGCCCTTGTTGCCGCTCTTCAGCCCAGCGCGGTCAATGGCCTGCTCCAGCGTGTCGCAAGTCAGCACGCCCAGCGCATGCGGCACCCCCGTCTCCTGTGCCGACTGCCCAATGCCGCGCACCACTTCGTTGGCGATCACCTCGTAGTGCAGGGTTTCGCCGCGCAGCAGGCAGCCCAGGCAGATGACCGCGTCCATGCCGCCAGTCTCCGCCAAGGCGCGCGCCGCTGCCGGGATCTCGAAGCTGCCGGGCACGCGCACTATCTCAATATCTTTTTCCTCAGCACCGGTCCGGCGCAATCCGTCCAGTGCCCCCGCCAGCAGGCGATCGGTGATAAAGGAATTAAACCGGCTGACCGCAATGCCGAAACGCAGCCCGCGGGCGTCCAGATCACCCGCCACCCCCGCTTGAACCCCACCCGATGTCCCAAAGAATGCGGCCTTGATGCCACCCGGCAACTCCACCACGAACAACCGCGAGCCGCCCTCGTGATGATCGGCAATGAACTTCAAGCCGCGCTTCTCCAGCAGTACGTACACTGCTTCCGGATCCGTCACCTCCAACAGCAGGTCAGTACCTTCGGCCCGGCCACGCAGATCGCCCGCTGCTTTGAGACCCAAGTTCAGCTTGCCCGCAGGCGCAATCCAGGTCCCGGCGTGGTCCTTGCTTCCGGGCGCGGCGGATTCGTACTCCAATCCCAGCGCCTCCAGGACTCCCGCCAGGGCCTGAAACTCCGCCGTAGTTTTCACTGAGCGGCCGATGTGGATTGCCTTGACCATGTAGTTCTCAGTTCTCGGTTCTCAGTTCTCAGAGAGTTTCGAAACTTGAAACTTGAAACTCAAAACTCTTTCGCTGACTACCGACTCCAGACTACTTGCCTGTAAACTTCGCCTGTCGCTTTTCCAGAAACGCTGTCGTGCCCTCTTTCTTATCTTCCGTGGCGCAGCACAGGCCGAAGAGGGTGGCCTCCAGGAACAGGCCCTCGGCCAGCGGCATTTCCATACCCTTATTGACCGCCTCCATGGCCCACTGCACTGCCAGGGGCGCATTGGCGATGATCTTCTGTGCGATGGCTTCCGCGCGCGGGATCAGCTCAGCGGCCGCCACCACCTCGTTCACCAGCCCGATGCGGTGCGCCTCCTGGGCAGTAATCATCTCGGCCGCCAGCACCAGCTGCATGGCCAGGCCCTTACCCACCAGGCGCGGCAGGCGCTGCGTGCCACCATATCCGGGGATGATGCCCAGCTTCACCTCCGGCTGGCCCAGCTTGGCGTTGTCGCTGGCCAGGCGCATGGTGCAGGCCATGGCGATTTCGCAGCCACCGCCCAGGGCGAAGCCGTTGATGCAGGCAATTACCGGCTTGCCGCAATTCTCGATCAGGTTGA
>JBLMXE010000193.1:0-6409 GCA_050257615.1 Chlamydiota bacterium
ACTACTGCTTTTCCCGGTCATCGCGCCGCTGCAGTGTCGGGCGATCGTCGTCGGTCGTCTTGCCGCTCTGGTCTTTGGATTTTGAGCGGCGCAAACTCGGCTGGTTCTCCTTGGCCGGACCCACGGTCTTGCGGCGATTCTCAATGGCCGCCAGCCGGGTCTTCACGTCGTTGAACTCCGACGTGCTCACAATGTACTGGTCCCGCGCCGGCAGAATGCGCGCGATCTCCTTCTGCGTTTGCTGGATGCGGTCCGGCGTCTGCGGATGCGTGGAGAAAGCCTTGGAAAGCGTGCCCGGCTTCTTCTTCTCCTTGGACTGAAGCTTCTCGAAGAAAGTGATATAGGCCTGCGGGTCGTAGCCCGCCTTGTACATGTACTGCACGCCCAGGAAGTCGGCCTCCTGCTCAAATCCCCGGGAGAAACGCAGGAAGGTCAGGGGCAGGCCGAAACCAGCCGCCGCGCGCACCGCGTAGCCGATGCCGCCGCCCACGAAGATCAGCGGAATGGAGGCCAAATTAACCAGGTTGCCCCGCGTCATCTGGCGGGTGGCATGGCGCGCCGCTACGTGCGCGATTTCGTGTGACATCACGCCCGCCAGTTCCGCTTCTTCATCCGCCGCCAGCACCAGGCCGGAGTTGACGTAGAAGAAGCCGCCGGGAAGCGCGAAGGCGTTGACCTCGTCGGAATCAATCACTTTGATGGTGAAGGGCACCTTGGCATCGGAGTTGCGCACCAGGTTCTGCCCCACTCGGTTCACGTACTCGCTGACCACCGGGTCGGAAACCATCTTCACGCTGGACTCGATCATGGCCGCGTACTGCTTACCCATGGCCACTTCTTTCTCAATCGAGTACCAGTTGCCCAGGCCTTTGCCGCCCATATCCCGGTTGCCGATAGCGTTAACGTCGTCCTTGCTGCCGGGTTTGACGTTGGGCTGCTCCTTCTGCTGCGGAGCAGACGTCGCGGCGGACGATCGCGCGGGCTGCGTTGGCTGCGGGGATGGTGCGGACGCCGACGGCTGCTGGGGAGACGGTTCCTGCGTAGTCTGGGGGGCGCTGGAAGAGGTATTGGGCTGGCTCTGGGCCGGTGCCTGCGCTATCAGTAGAGAGAACACCACCACCAACGCGCACGCCGCGCTGCGGTACTTCATGACGGACTCCTGCGGAGGTACTCTTATTTCAATTATAGGCCTCTAATGTGCCACCGGGCGAAGGCCGCGCGCAGTGATGGCGGTCACGAAGGACCTCAGGCTCAGGGGACCGTTTAGAGTGCGGATTTGAGCCCGGGCGTTCTGTCCTCTGCCGGGCGGAGCTGCGGACGTTTGCGCTGGTGCTGTTGCCGTACTCTGAGGATCTCCACTCGGGAAGCGCGCCATTCCCCGTTCCCGTCCTGGCTGGCCGTGACCCGCACCTCCGCGCCTTCCTTCAGGCCGCGTGCCGGCACCTGCTCCCGCAAGCTTAAGGGCACGCTGGCGGCATAGAGGATACGGGCATGTGTAACCTTCGCCCGGCGCAGGTTGCCATTGCGGCCCTGCACGTAGATCCAGCCGTGGCTATTCTCGCCCTTGGGGGCATGCACGATGACCCCGCGGAAGGTGCCCGATACTTCGGCCGCTGCCGGCAAGAGACAGGCAAAAAGCAGCGCTGCTAAGCCCCACACCCTCATGGGCATATATGATGCCCTCAACCGTGACTCTGCCGCCTGAGAACAACCTCAGTCGTAGTACTCCAGCCCCAGGTGGGTGATCAACTCTTCCCCGCGCAGGTGGCGCAGCGTGTTCTTCAGCTTCATCAACTGGATGAACAGGTCATGCTCGGGGTAGAGCCCGGGAACCGTCATGGGCGACTTGAAATAGAAGCTCAGCCACTCCTGAATCCCAAGGCCGCGCAACTCCGAACTGCGTTGCGCCAGGTCCAGCAGCAGCACCAGGTCGAGCACGATAGGCGCGGCCAGGATGGAGTCGCGGCACAGGAAGTCAATCTTGATCTGCATCGGATAACCGAGCCAGCCGAAAATGTCTATGTTGTCCCAACCCTCTTTGTTATCACCGCGTGGCGGATAGTAGTTAATGCGGACCTTGTGGTATAGGTTGCCGTAGAGTTCGGGGTACAGCTTGGGCTGCAGGATGTGCTCCAGAACCCCCAGCTTGGACTCTTCCTTGGTCTTGAAGGAGCCGGGATCATCCAGTACCTCGCCATCGCGATTCCCCAGGATGTTGGTGGAGAACCATCCGCCCAACCCCAGCATGCGGGCTTTAAAGCCAGGCGCCAGGATGGTTTTGAGCAGCGTCTGCCCGGTTTTGAAATCCTTGCCGCAGATGGGCGCCTCGTTGCGGCGGGAAAGCTCCAGCATCACCGGCAGGTCCACGGTGAGATTGGGAGCGCCGTTGGCGAAGGGCACGCCTTCGGAGAGCGCGGCGTAGGCGTAAATCATGGAAGGGGCGATGGATTCATCATTCTTCACCAGCGCCTTCTCGAATGCCTCCACGGACTCGTGGGCGCGCCCCGGCTGCAGGAAAATCTCGGTCGAGCCGCACCAGATCACAATCAGGCGCTCCGCCCCGGAGCTTTTGCGGAATTCGCGGATGTCCTCGCGCACCTGCTCCGCCAGCTCCATCTTGTTCTTGCCCTTCTTCACGTTGGGGCCATCGAGTTTGCGCACGTAATCGTGGCTGAAGACTGCCTTACGCGGCTTCACCGATTGCAGGAAAGGCTTGATCTGGTCGAGCAGACTTTTTTCCAGCACCCCCGCCTTAGAAGCGGCGGCGTACATGTCGTCCTCGAAGATGTCCCAGCCGGTGAAGACCAGGTCATTGAGGCCGGCCATGGGTACGAATTCCTTAATCTTGGGCGAGCGGCCCTCCGTACGCTTGCCCAGTCGGATGGTTCCCCACTGAGTGAGCGACCCCACGGGCTGCGCCAGGCCGCGGCGCACCGCTTCCACACCGGCCACAAACGTAGTGGCCACCGCGCCCATACCGGGAATCATCACCCCCAATTTGCCCTTGGCCGGGCCAATCTCCCCGGGCTGGGCTTTCTTCTCTGCTGCTGGTTTTGCACTACTCTGCCGCGTGGCCATCAGTGCCGTCCTCTAGATATAAAATTTGCTGGGAATCAAACCCACAATCTTCTCGTATTGCGTGCAAGTTGGCAACTTGCGTTCGTGGTCTGCGAGGACTGTGTGGCCCTCGCCCATTCAAAATTCTCAGTACACGTGATACAACCAGCGCACGGAGAAATCTGTGGCTGAAAAAATTGCTCTGGTTACCGGTTCGTCCAGCGGCATTGGGCTGCTGACCACGGTGGAGTTGGCGCGCGCCGGATTCCGCGTTGTGGCCAGCATGCGCGACCTGGGGCGCCGGCAGCGCCTGGACGAAACCGCGGCAGCCGCCGGAGTGGCGGATCGCATTGATGTTCGCCGTCTGGACATCACGGAACTTGTGCGCATCCCGGAATTCATCACCCAGCTCGACCGCGACTACGGGCGCCTGGATGTGCTCGTCAACAATGCCGGATTCGCCGCTGCTGGATTCGCCGAAGACCTTTTGCTGGAAGAGCTTCGCCAGCAATTTGAAACCAATTTCTTCGGTCACGTGGCGGTCACGAAAGCGGTGCTGCCCATCATGCGCCGCCAGCGCGCCGGGCACATCATCATGGTGTCGTCCATCGGCGGCCGGGTGTCGGCACCCGTAATTGGCGCTTACGATTCCTCCAAGTTCGCGCTGGAAGGCTGGAGCGAGTCGCTGCGCATCGAGACGCGCTCCCTCAGCATTCGCGTGGTGCTGGTGGAACCGGGCTCGTTCCAGACCGACATCTGGGAGCGCAATGTGCGCGTGGGCAGCTATGCTCTGGATCGCAGTTCGCCCAACCACGAGCGCGGCGCCCGCTTTTCTGAGGTGGTCAAGAAGGTGCGCAAGGCCGACCCGCTGCCCGTGGCTAAACTCATTGCCCGCATCGCGCAGGACCCCAACCCGCGCCTGCGCTATCGCGTCGGCTTTGACGCTCACCTGCAGTTCTGGCTGCATTCCCTGCTGCCCTGGAAGATATACGAGAAGGTGGTGATCCGGGCCACCAAGATCGGGTGAGAAATATTGAATAATTGTGTAATCGGGTAATTGTGTAAGTGGTTTTTTTAGCCACGCGCGAGCGAGGGCGCCCTCGCCACAAACTACCAACAGGAAATTGCACAATTACTCAATTACCCGATTACCCAATCAATCACAATCCCCCGTTGCCCACAGTATCGCCGGCGCGGATTCTTCCCTGCCAGCGCGTCCAGACAAACACTGCGATAGAGACCAGGATCGCAGCCAGGATGACTGCATCGAAGCGGTGGAACCAGGTGCGCAGGCGCGGATCAGTATCCCATCGCTGGCCCAGCTTCATGCCCACATAAGCCAGTCCCAGGCACCAGGGCCACGAGCCAATGAAGGTGTAGAAGTGAAACTTCACCTGGTTCATGCGCGCCACGCCTGCAGGCAGCGCGATGAAGGTGCGTATCACCGGCAACAGGCGGCTGACAAAAACGGTGATGTTGCCGTAGCGGGCAAAGAAGCGCTCGGTCCAGTCCAGTTCGTGGCGGCTAAGAAGGATGTAGGAGCCGTACTTCTCCACCAGCGGCCGCCCGCCATAATAGCCCACTGCGTAGGCCACCGCCGAGCCCAGGTTGCATCCCAGCGCTCCCATGGTCGCCACCCACAGCAGCTTGAAACGGCCCACATACACCAGGTAGCCGGAGAACGGCATGATTATTTCCGAAGGCAGCGGGATGCAGGCTGACTCGATGGCCATCAGCAGAACGATGCCGAGGTAGCCCCCGGTGGATATCACGGAAATAATGAAGGTGCTCAGCGCTGCGATGATTTTGGCAGTCATTCGTCGTAAGGCAGGAGCACGGATTCAGCTCTGGGTATGAGCTCGTGGCACCAAGCAGCTTCGATTATACGGTGTAGATAGGCGACGGTCGACGGCCTCAGACTGCCCGAAGATGACAATGAGAACGAAAGCGCCAGCCTCTGCAATCAATTCTGAAACTGACTCCCGACTCCTGACTCCCGCTTTTTAAAACTGCCCGTCTTGTGTGAAGGTGTAGCCGGGCAGGCTCTGTCCCTGGGGGCTGCGCAGCACCTTCACGCGGATGGTATCGGCTGTAGTAGCGCCGGAATCGGCCTGGCGCAGGATGGCGAATTGGGCGAAAACTTCGTTATACAGCTTAGTTACCAGGTAGTTCTGGCCGCTTTGGTCGTTGCGCCACACTTGTCCGAGCTGGATGGATTTCACTGCCATTTTTCCCTTCTCCCCATTCTCAGAGTAGCCAGCAGCAAGCGGCAGAGTCAATGACAGGGGGGGTTACGAAAGTGGGTTACCCCAGTTCTCAGTTCTCAGAAGCCGCCCCGTGCCGATCTTGCGAAGCCATGCTTCCGACAGCCTCCGGCTGCTGAACTTCACCTCTGTGACGATCCGGTACTACAATAGGGGCCCATGCCGCCGGTTCCGCGCACCGACATCGAGAGCAACTCCCCCTACAGCCAGGAACTGCGGCGACAGCTGATCAGCTTTTCCTTCTACAAGGTGATGCCGGAATGGCGCCGCCTGCCGCGCGCAGAACGGGACGACCACCGCCGCGAAGCTGCCGAAGTCCTGCGCCGCTGGTCCAATTACAGTGAATTGCGCCTGATTACTTATTCCACAGTGGGGCTGCGTTCCGATTCCGATTTCGTCCTGTGGCGCATCTGTTATTCGCTGGAATGCCTGCAGACCATGACCTCGGAGCTGCTGGCCACGCGACTGGGCGGATACCTGCAGACCTCTTACTCCTACCTGGCCATGACCAAGCGCTCGCAGTACCAGATCGGGCCGGAACACGAAAGCTACGACCTGCGCGGCGCCATCAAACCAGGCGCCTTCAAGTATCTTTTCCTCTTCCCAATGGAAAAAACCAAGGCCTGGTACGCGCTGCCCTTTGAAGAGCGGCAGCGCATGGTGCACGACTACATTCGCATCATGGACGATTATCCCCGGGTGCGCCTGAACGTGATGTATTCCTTCGGGCTCGACGACCAGGACTTCATTGTGGCCATCGGCAGCGACTACCCGGAAGACGTGCTGGACATGGTGCAGCAGATGCGCGAGGCCGAGTCCACTGGCTACAACCAGCGTGACACACCGGTGTTCACCTGCCAGCACACCACCATCGAAGAGATGCTGGAGCGGCTGGGCTGATATGGTGCGCGGCATCATTCCCCGCCAGCCGGCCAAGAGCGGCCGCCACGAAGGGCGCGCCACGGCTGCCCGCGCCGCCCTGTCCCGCGGCGCTTCCCGCCAGCCCAAAGATGGCACGCGCAAGGCCTCGGTTCCCTTCCCCAAGCCTGCGCCGAAACCGACAACCAAAGCAGGGGCAGCGCCCAAGG
>JBLMXE010000194.1:0-17283 GCA_050257615.1 Chlamydiota bacterium
GAAGCAACCCGCGAAAGCGCAGGCCATCGCGCATGCCGCCGGCGTGCTCTTCCAGAAGTTCGCGCACCGTGGTTCCCATGGGCAGTTCCCATAACCCGGGATGTTTGACCTTGCCGCTGGCCCCAAAAAGCTTGGTGCCTCCATCGGCGGCGCGGCTTAGCTTGCGAAACCACTCCGCGCCGTTGTTGACGATATGCGGCAGGCAGCACAGTGTTTCTACATTCTGAACAATACTGGGCTTGCCGAAGAGCCCGGACACTTGCGGATACGGCGGCTTGGAGCGCGGGTTCGCGCGCTTTCCTTCCAGCGCGTTAAGCAGTCCGGTCTCCTCGCCACACATGTAGCGCCCGGCGCTGACGTGCAGGTACATTTCCAGGCAGTAGCCGGAGCCGAAAATATTCTTGCCCAGATAGCGCGCGCCATAGGCCTCAGCCAGTGCTTTCTGCAGCCGCCGGGCCGACTCGACATACTCCGCGCGCAAAAAAATGTAGGCTACGTCCGCCTCGATGGCCCAGGCAGCGATGCTCATGCCTTCGATTACCTGGTGTGGCGTAGCCTCCAGTAGCAGCCGGTCCTTGAAGGTGCCGGGCTCCATCTCGTCAGCGTTGCAGATCAGGTACTTGGGGCGCGGCGCGCCCGCACCCATGGGCACGAAACTCCACTTCACGCCGGTGGGAAAACCCGCGCCGCCGCGGCCGCGCAGCGTGGAATCCTTCACCGCCTGCTGCACTTCGCGCGGGTCCATGCGCAGCGCCTTGCGCATCCCCTGGTAACCACCCATCGCTTCGTACGCGCGCAGGTCCAGTGCCTGGCCGTCGGGACGGACGTATTGTGTGAGCGGCCTTTCCATTTTTATTTGTAGTTCTCCAGCGCCTGCTCGGCTTTATCAGGATTAAGATCGCGGTGCAGGTCCTCGTCCACCATCATGGCGGGCGCATGATCGCAAGTTCCCAGGCAGACAATGGGCAGCAGCGTGAAGCGGCCATCGCTGGTGGTCTCACCCAGGCGCACGCCCAGCTTGCTGCAGAACCGCTCGCGCAGACGCTCGTAGCCCATGATCCAGCAGCTCACGCTGTCGCACAGCAGCACCACGTGGCGGCCCACCGGCTTGCGGAACAGCAGGTTGTAGAAGGTCGCCACGCCATCCAATTCGTCGAGCGACATCTCCAGCAACTGAGAAATGTCCTGCAAGCTTTCGTCCGAGACCCAGCCCCGGTGCCGCTGCACGATCTTCATCGCGTCAATGCAGACGGCACGCTTGGTGGGATAATGCGCGAACTCAGCTTCAATCTCCCGCCTTTCCTCGGCGCTCAGCGGCAAGTTCTCCTCCTCTCTATCTATCCACGTCAGCCAGCACGTAATCCAGGCTGCCCAAGATGGCCAGCAGATCGGAAACAATCAGCCCGCGGCACAGCAGCGGCAGCACCTGCAAATGGGGAAACGACGGTGTGCGAATTCGGGTGCGATACGAAACCGTGCTGCCATCACTCACCAGGTAGTAGCCGTTGTTTCCCTTGGTCGCTTCAATGGCGCCCAGCGCCTCGCCGGGAGGAATCACCGGCCCCCAGCTCACGCTCAGAAAATGCGTGATCAGGGTTTCGATATCGTGCATCGTGTAATCCTTGTTAGGCGGCGTAGCCAGTGGATTGTCGGACTTGTAAGGGCCTTCCGGCATGTGGTTCACGCATTGTTCGATGATGCGCAGGCTCTGCCGCATCTCCTCCACCCGCACTTGGGCACGCGCATAGCAGTCCCCCGCCGCAGCGGTGGGAATGTCGAATTCAAACTGGTCGTAAACCGAGTACGGCTGCTTCTTGCGGAAGTCCCACTCCAGGCCGGTGGCGCGCAGGTTTGGACCAGTAAGGCCCCACTCGATGGCTTCGCCGGTGGTGATCGCACCCACTCCCACCGTGCGCCCCTTGAAAATGCGGTTGCCCATGATTTCCCGGTCGTACTCCCGCAGTTTGGGCGGGAAGTAAGCGATGAAATCACGGAACAGCTGCTCCCAGCCGTGCGGCAGGTCCTGGGCCACGCCCCCGATGCGGAACCAATTGGGATGCATGCGCGCCCCGCATACCGCTTCCACAATGCCGAAGGCGCGCTCGCGGTCATTGAATGTGTAGAAAACCGGCGAGAGCTGGCCCACATCCTGCGCGAAGGTGCCGTACCACACCAGGTGGCTGATAATGCGGAACAGTTCCGCCATCATCACCCGAATCACCTGCCCCCGCGGCGGCACCTGGACGCCCGCCAGCCGCTCCAGCGCGGTCAGGTAGGCGAAGTTGTTCATCACCCCGCCCAGGTAGTCCACGCGGTCGGTGTAGGGAATGTAGGTGTGCCAGCTCTGGCGCTCGCCCATCTTCTCGGCGCCGCGGTGGTGGTAACCGATGTCGGGCACGGCATCCACGATGAACTCGCCGTCAAGCTGCAGCGCCACCCGCATGATCCCGTGAGTGCCGGGATGCTGCGGCCCTACGTTCAGAAACATGAAATCCGCGCCCTCATGGCTGCGCTGCATGCCCCACTCTTCCGGCTTGAACTGCAGCGCCTCCTGCTCGCGCTCTTCTTTCTGCTCGTCTAGATGGTAGGGACCGATCTCAGTGCCGCGCGCGGGATGATCCTTGCGCAGCGGGTGCCCCTGCCATGTTGGCGGCATAAGGATGCGCGCCAAGTGCGGGTGGCCTTCGAAAACCACACCAAACATGTCCCAGGCCTCGCGCTCATACCAGTTGGCGGCGGGAAAGACGCCGGTGATGCTGGGCAAAGTCGCCCGGTCCCCCGCCAGCGGCACCTTGATGCGGATGTATTGATTGCGGTCGAAAGACAGCAGGTGGTAGACGACGGTGAAGTTGCTTTCCGGCTGGCCGCCGCGATGCGTGCGTACTCGCTCGTCTATTGCCGTCAGGTCGTACAGCATCCTGTACGGCTGGCTGATATCGTTTTTCAAAAAGGCTACAACTTCGCGGATTTGTTCTTTTGGCGTCCAGAAGCTAGGAATCGAATCGCGGGTTTCCTGGGGCGTGATCGCCGCCGAGCCGAACTTCTCCTGCAGCTCGTTAATCACGGTCGTGCTGGCAACCAGGGGCATCGCTCAGATTTCGTCGGGAGTCTTGAGGTTCGTGACCTTCCTTCTCTGCTCCAGTTTCAGGTCGCGCATGGCGGGCATCGGCGCTCGCTGCACCCCCTGCGGTCCAATCGCCCAACTCAGCGGCCGCCGCTCGCTGCCCACCGCTTTTTGCAGCAGCACCAGCCCTTCCATAAAAGCGTCCGGCCGCGGTGGGCAGCCGGGCACGTACACATCCACGGGAAGAAACTTATCTACGCCCTGAACCACGCTGTAGATGTCGTACATGCCGCCGGAGTTGGCGCAGGAGCCCATGGAGATGACCCAGCGCGGCTCCATCATCTGCTCGTAAAGACGCTGGATTACCGGCGCCATCTTGATGAACACGGTGCCGGCGATCACCATCAGGTCGGCTTCGCGCGGCGTGCCCCGAATCACCTCCGCTCCAAATCGCGCCACGTCATACTTGCTGGTCAGGCTGGTGGCCATCTCCACATAACAGCAGGACAAACCAAAGTTGAACGGCCAGATGGAATTTTTGCGTCCCCAGGCCAGCAGGTCTTCCAGCCGCGACATGATCAGGCTGCGGCGCACGGTTTCGGCCAGCGGCGCATTCTCCGTCTGGCTGAGACTTTCGGTAGCGTCCGGCTTGGTCAGGGACCAATGCATCAGATTCCTCGCGGCGACCTCGGGCGCGGATTCCAGTCCAGCGCGCCCAGCCTCCACAGGTAAGCCAGCGCCACTACCAGCACGCCTATGAAGATGACAATTTCCCAGTAGCCCGCCCAGCCCAGTTCCTGCGCCGCTACCGCCCAGGAGTAAATGAACACCGTCTCCAGATCGAACACCACAAAAAACATCGCAATCAGATAGAACCTGGCCGACAGGCGCACCCGGGCCGAGCCTTCCGACAGGATGCCGCCTTCATAGGGTGATCCGGTGGCGGGCTCGCGATGGCGCGGGCCCAGCAGCCAGGAGACCAGCAGGATGACCCCAATGACAAAGACGAGCAGCAGGAAATAGACACCCAATGCCCAGAGAGTCACGTTGCCTCGCAGGCGGCGCCGGACGGATCACCGTAACCTCTGATAGATTCCGAGCCGGCGGCTTAGGTTGGTAAATTGTTGGCGCGTGAAGATAGCGTGCAGTGTCGCAGTCTTCTGCGGCGGCTGCCAGTATAAGCACGCGGCCATGGTGGTGTCGACGTCTTCTGCAGGCCCACCCCGGGCTTAGCCACCGCAATCAAGCATTCAGCACTCAGCATTCAGCCTGACAGACGTGCTTCGCTGCGGATGCGCGCGGGTGATACAGTTGTTCTCTTATCCCCGATGAAAACGACTTCCATAACCATCCTTCTGTTCTTCTGTCTGCTGCCGCCGATCCACGCGCAAACCACCCCGCGTCAGTTCGAACTGCAGGCCAACTCGCCGCAGTTCTGGCAACTACTCGACCGCGATGCCAAGCTGGAAAAGATTGCCGGCGGCTTCGGCTTCACCGAAGGCCCGGTGTGGAACCCCGCTGGCTTTCTCTACGTCAGCGATGAAACACTCAACAAGCTTTTCCGCGTCTATCCCGACGGGCGCAAAGAGATCCTGATGTTGCTCGGCGATCCCGACGGCAACACCTTCGACCGCCAGCAGCGCCTGCTCGACTGCGCCAGCGTGCTGCGCGCCATTATTCGCATCACTCCTCATGGAGACTATGTGGTGCTCGCCGACCGCTACCAGGGCAAGCGCTTCAACAGCCCCAACGATGTGGTGGTCGGGCCTGACGGCGCCATTTACTTCACCGATCCCACCCTCGATTTGCCCAAAGGCCAGAAGCAGGAGATTCCCTTCCAGGGCGTGTACCGGCTCGACAGCAAGGGCGATGTGCAACTCCTGACCAGGGATCTCTCGCAGCCCAACGGGCTAGCCTTCAGTCCCGATGGCAAGCGCTTCTTCGTGGACGACAGCGAAAAGCGGAACATTCGCGTGTACGACTTCGGCCGCGATGGCACCCTGCGCAACGGCCGCATCTTCGGCGAGGAACCCGGTGGACCCGATGACGGCGTCCCCGACGGCATGCGCTTCGACCGGCGCGGCAACCTGTTTGTCACCGGGCCCAAAGGCATCTGGGTGTGGGATGCGCAAGGCCATCACCTGGGCACCATTGTGATGCCGGAACAGCCCGCCAATCTGGCCTGGGGCGACAAAGACTATGGCACGCTTTACATTACCGCCACCACCTCGGTGTACCGCTTGAGGACCAAAACCCGCGGCTTCGTACCCTGGCTGGCGCATTGAACCAAATCGCAGAGAGGAACAGCATGAGCAGATACGTGATCCAGAGCAAGCGCGGCGCCCCGCCCATGGGCGCCTATTCGCAAGGCTGGCGGGCTGGCGATTTCATTTTCGTGACTGGAAGCGGCCCCATTGATCCAGTGACCGGGAAGCTGGTGGGTAGCACCATCGAGGAGCAAACCGAGCAGACCATCACCAACCTGGCGGCGATTCTGGAGGCCGATGGCGCCACCCTGGCCGACGTGGTCAAAGTCAGCACTCACCTCCACGACCCCAGCCTCTTTCCCCGCTACAACGCCGTATACGCCCGCCGCTTTTCCAAGCCTTATCCCGTGCGCACCACCGTGGGCAGCGATCTGGGAGCGCTTCCGGGAATGTTGATTGAGATTGATTGCATCGCCTACAAGCCGCAAGCCCGGCGTCAGGTGCGATTCGAGCGCGCAAAAAGAGGTAAGATTCCAGGCCGGTGAGAGGTGCACTATGAGGACCTTTTTGTGGCTTCCTTCCGTAGTTCTCTTGAGTTGTCTGGCGCTGGCCCAAAGCTCATCACCTCCCCCAGGCTATGCCGTTCCTCCCGGCTACCGTGAAGCCGACAAGCAGGAGCAAGAACTTGAAAAGGAAACGGCTCCGCGTGTGACGCAGACGCGGCGGCCGGACTTCGCGCAAATGCAGCGCAATGCCAGGGAATTGGCCACCCTGGCGCGCTCAATTCCTCCGGACATTGACCTGACCGGCAAAGGCCTGCTGGCCAAGGATCTCAGGAACAGATTGAAGAAAATTGAGAAGCTGGCCAAACAGTTGCGCAATGAATTGTCGCAATAATCAGCTTTCGCACCCTGCGCACGGGCATTGAGCCAGCCCCCGAGAACAGGGGCATACAAATAAAACCGCCAGTCCGGAGCTACCTCAGGACTGGCGGTTGCTGTTTCGCGTCTGGCTATAACGGGTTAGAAGCTTACCCGCAACCCGAATTCGATCTGCCGTGGCGTGCCCAGGGAATTCAGGCCCGTGCCCGCGCCGGCGCGGTTGCTGAAGTGGTCGGCGTAGTTGGTGCCATTGATGGTGCCGGGTGCGCCGGTCAACAAGCCGGAGAGCATGCTGCCTGGCAGGTCGAAGTTGGCGAAATTCATTAGATTGTAGAAGCCAATGCTGGGACGAACGGTCAGCTTCTCCTTGATGGTGTAGTTCCAGGACAAGGTCATATCGAAGGCACGCAGCCAATCGAGATTGACCTGCCCCGCAGGAGGCGCGATCAGCGGAGCGCCACCGTTGATAGTCCCGCCCAGAGCTTGCATCTGTGCCAGGGTGAACAGGTTATTGCTGACCAGCACCTGGCCGGCAGGTGTGACCTGGTTGACAGTGCCATTGAACGCGCTGATGGCGTTGCTCAGGCCGCTGGCGTTGAGTCCGCGATCAAAGCTGCCCACATGGGTTCCAGGGAGCGGGTCTTGCGTGGTTCCGTCACCAGTAAAGTCGGTCATGAAGATCTGGCCCGCACTAAAGGTGTCGGAAACCGTAGGCGTGATGGAAAGCGGACTGTAGAAATGGGACATAATGCTGAATTCGAGACCGCCGGGCAATTGCGCATAGCCACCGAAGGAGAGCTGGTGGGTGCGGTCGAGCACGGAAGGTCCGAAGTAGCGATTGGGCTGACTGTTGTCCAGGGCGGGAATGATGAAGTCCTGGTCGCTTCTGCTGGCTGTGATCGAACTGCCGGCATTAGCGCCGCCGCCGGAGTTTTCGAAGCGCGACAGAGCGTAGGAGACCTGGAAGTTCAGGCCACGCACGCCCCGGAAAGGCCGCTGCACGTTCTCCGTCCACTTCACCTGCAGACCGTTGTACACCGAACGCCCGATCGGTTCGAGGAAGCCCAGCGGCGGGGCAGCAGGATTGATGCCGCCAAACGCGCAGGGGCGTCCCAGGGCCACCAGGCAACTGGAACCGCCCATGTCGTCCGATGAACCCAGGCCATTGCCAGCATAGTCGGCAATGCTCGCCCCGGCCGCGATTGCGCAATCGATGCCTGCGCTCCCAGCAGGGCAGCCAAACGCGGCATTGGTGTCGTTAATCGCCGCCTGGGCGCCGCCCATATTGAAGTAGTGGATGTCGCCGGCGTGGTTTACATCCACACCGAGCAGGAAGTGCGTCTGCACGTTGCGGATGTAGTCGGCGCTGATGATCATGCCCGGACGAATCTCACGCTGGATGCCGATGTTCATCTGCACCGAACGCGGGGAGCGGTAATTGGGGTCGAACATCGAGGCGCCGGTGGGGAAGAAGCAGCCATTTCCCTGCGGGCAATTGGTCAGGTTGGTCTGGGTGTAGTTGGGATTGGGGGCGTTGAGATCCACCGGCGTCAAAGCCTGCCACTGTTTTTGCAAGGCCGCAATAGCAGCCGCGGAATTGCCAATCAGAGGCGGGCCGGCAGAGGTGCCGCAAACATCGGGACCAGCATTCAACTGTCCTCCCGGAATCGGCAGGCCCGAAGCAAGTCCAGGGGCCGCACAAGGCGGCAGATAGACGAGGAAGGCGCCCGTGGCCTCGCGCGGTGGACCGTCAAAGAGCACGTTGTTCCATACCGCATTCTCAAAGAACAGGCCGATGCCGCCGCGGATGGAGGTCTTACCCCCACCGGTCGGGTCCCAGGCGAATCCTATCTGGGGAGCCAGGTTGGTATTGGGCTGACGAACAGGGTTGCCCAGCCCCGGGAACAGTTGGTTCAGTGCCGGGATAGCCGGCAACTCGCTGTCGGTGCGGCCGGTATCGCGCTGGTAGCGCAGGCCATAAGTGAGGGTGAAGTTGGGCTTTATCTTCCAGGAATCGCCCAGGTAAGTCAGGATGCGGTTGTCGGGTCCTAAGCCTCCCGCCGGGAACTGGAACGAGGGTTTGGTGGTGGCAAAGCCCAAACCATTGCCCATGAGGATGAAGTCAGCGGGATAGTTCAGGGGGTTGGCTGCGCCGCCAGGAAAAGGCCCGCTGGCCGCCGCTGCGATTTCTCCACTATCGCCGTTGACGAACACGGCAGGCGCATTCTTGAAGAAGGAGGCGAAACCACCGCCTTGAATGTGGTTGTAGGAGATTCCGAAGCGGACGATGTGCGAGCCTAGCGGCTTGCTGCCGTCATATCTGATTTGCCGGTTGCTCTGGGGCGTGCTCTGCGGGGCCAGCAGGTTCGGCCCGGCAATAAATCCGCTGTTGCCCATGAAGATTTCCAGACCCAAATTGGCGAACGGCAAAGAACTGCCCGTGGTGGCGTCCGCGATCTGGTTCTGGAACTTCAAATAGGAGAAGCGGACGGCATGAGTGAAGGTGCCGGTGGTGAAGTCCACGCCGACCACATGGTCGCGGGTAATGTTTTTGGTGTCATACAGCGAAAAGCCGTATCCGAAGTTGGCGCCCAGTACGCTCTTGTAATAAGTGAAGCGGTAGAAGGCGTGGGCATTCTTAGTGAGCTGGTAGTCCAATTTGCCGAGCAGGCTTCCGGCACGGAAGGCAGAGGCAAAAGTGCCGGCGGACGACTCAAAGGGAGTCGCGACGGGTACAGGAACTTGCGAATGTTGTACGGTGCGCTCGCCATCCAGGAAGTAAAACATCTTGTCCTTCTGAATAGGTCCGCCAAAACGACCGCCGTACTGACTGCGCTGGAAGGGAGCATCGAATCCCGGAGGCGTCGGCAGCTTGGCGGCAGTGGAGCTGTCACGGAAGCCGCCGAAGGCCTCGCCATGGTAAGCGTTGGTCCCAGAGCGGGTGGTCACATTGACCGCCCCGGACGAAGTCAGCTCACTGGACATATCCAGGCTGGACTGGCTGATCTGGAATTCCTGAATGGCGCTGGCGGGAATATCGGTAGTGGTGGTGCCTACGGTTTCATCGGAGACATCCACGCCGTCCACTTCAATGCGGGCGGTGCGACCGAACCGTCCGCCAAAAGAGATTGAAGAGTAACCGGCCTTGGTGGGGTCGAAGTTCTGGCCGTCCTGAATCTGAACGCCGGGCTCGAGCTGCGCCAAGTCGAGGAAGTTGCGGCCGTTCACCGGCAGGTTCTCAATCTGCTGTGCATTCAACACACCCTGCACAGTCGGTTGCTCGGTGTTGACCTGAACCTCTGAAGCCTGCACCTCGACCACTTGACTCTCCTGGCCGATTTGCAGCTTGGCATTGGCGGTGGAGGTGTTGCCCAGCAACACCGTCACCGGCAGACTTACGCTGCTGAAACCCTTGGCCGAAACTTGTACCTTGTAATTGCCCGGCACCAGAGCGCCAGAGTTGTACGCTCCTGACGAGTTGGTCGCCGTACTGACGACCTGACCGGTAGCCACGTTGGTGATGGCGACCTTGGCGCCGCGCACCACCGCTCCGGAAGGATCCGTGGCTGTGCCAACGATGCTTCCTGTACCCACCGTCGTTTGCGCCAGCAATGGAAGGCCCAGGAGCAGAACTCCTACAAGCGCTAACAGAAAACCACTCAAGCGGCCCGATTTCCGACCCAGACATTGCGCTGAGTACATTTAGCCACCCACCTTTCCTGAATTGAAATATTTCTTGAGGGCCCCACGCCCTTGGAGAATTGCGTTTAGAGCTGAATCAGACCTGAAAAACGTCCCCAAACATAAAAAAGAAGTGACCTGCCGTAGTGCAATACAAGTTCCAAGCAGAGGGGTCTGACACTTGTTTAATGTTTGCAAACAGATACAGCGATAACGATATGTGTTTCAGGTAGCAAGGAAGGGATTTTTGCTATGGAATTCCATAACAAGAACCGGATCTCTGGATTTTTGAATGCCCGCCATAAGACATATTTTCATGATCAATTAAGCATCGTGTCGCCTGTTTAGTTGGTCGCCTCACGACTGAATCACCGGCCCGCCAACCCCAGCCAAACTAGAGCGGATCATCCAGCCTACTTGCCTTTGCACTCCACTCGGGTTAACCGCCAAGGCACTGCGGCAATCCGGTGTTACGCCGGTAATCTTTTGCGGTAACCTCAAAGCCGCTAACTTTGCCCAAAGCATTAATGCCAAGTCGGTCCTCGACCGGCGCCCACCGGTGCCGGCTTTGCGACAGAAAAGAAGGTTCAGGAGCATAGCGATGAAAAGATTCCCCCTTGTGGCGATCCTGCTGCTGTTGGCGGCTAGTGCCGTGGCCCAGCAGAACCCGGCAGCCGCGCCAGCAGACCAGGACCAGCCCTCCGCCGTCAGCGCCCAGCCGGCTCAGGGCAACGATGCCTTGAAGGTGGAGCCCATGGACCAGACGCCGGTGTTCCGCGTCAACGTGGTCTCGCGCACTACCAAGGCGGTCAACTACCGCCATCGCGGCGGCTCCACCACCGTGGACTTCAAGGGCACCGACCTGATGCCGCTGGCCAAGGGCAAGGCCAAGGTGGACAGCAAGTCCGGGCGCCTGCAGATCAATGCCGAAGTCGAGCACATGATGCCGGCCACCAAGTTCGGCCCCGAATATCTCACCTACGTGCTGTGGGCCATCACGTCCGAAGGCCGTTCCGTCAACCTGGGCGAAGTGCTGCTGGATAACGGCAAGGCCAAGCTCGAAGTCACCACCGACCTGCAGGCCTTCGGCATGATCGTCACTGCTGAGCCCTACTTCGCCGTCACCCACCCCAGCAACCTGGTGGTGGTGGAAAACGTGATCAAGTACGGGGTAAAGGGCTGGGAAGAGCCCATTGACGCCAAGTTCGATATGCTGGAAGGCGAGGAATACACGATTGATGTCAAGGCTGCCGATCTGCCCGCCACCAGCGCCGCTCCCAACACGCCGCTGGAACTGTTGGAAGCGCGCAACGCGGTGGCCATTGCCAAGGCGGCCGGCGCCGATCAATATGCCGGCGATAGCATGGCCAAGGCGCAGGACTTCCTCAATCGCGCCGACGATTACCTCAAGCGCAAGCAGGGGCTGACACCCATCGGAACCGTGGCTCGCGGCGCAACGGAAATGGCGGAAGACGCCCGCGTGCTCACCCTGAAGCTTAAAGAACAGGAACGCGTGGCGGCAGAAAAACGCGCCATGCAGGAAAAGGCGGACAAGGCGCAAGCGGAGGCGAAAGCGGAAGCCGAGCGCGCCGCTAAGGCCAAGGCCGACGCGGAGGAACAGGAGCGGTTGCGCAAGGAAGCGGACGCCGAACGCGCCGCCGCGGAGAAGGCCAAGGCGGAAGCCGACCAGATGCGGCAGGAAGCAGAAGCCGCGCGTGCCGCCGCCCTGGCGGCCCAGCAGCAGGCGCAGGCGGAAGCCGAAAAAGCCCGCCAGGCCGCCGAGGAAGCCATCCGCCAGAAGGAAGAAGTGCGCCAGCGCCTACTGGCTCAGCTCAACCAGGTGCTGGAAACCAAGGACACGCCTCGCGGGCTGGTGGTGAGCATGCCCGACGTGCTCTTTTCTACCAATCAGTACGCTTTGAAATCGGCCGCGCGAGAAAGCCTGGCGCGCATTGCCGGCATCATTCTGGCTTACCCCGACCTGCGGCTGGAGATTGAAGGCCACACAGACAGCACCGGCACCGAGGACTACAACCAGTTGCTCTCCGAGAAACGCGCCGGCACCGTACGCGATTTCCTGGTGGACAAAGGCGTGGACATCAACAGCGTGATCGCGCGCGGGATGGGCGAATCCGATCCGGTGGCTTCCAACGACACGGCCGCCGGGCGTAAGCTCAATCGCCGGGTGGAGCTGATCGTTTCCGGCGAGGTGATCGGCACCAAGATCGGTGTATCCGCTGACGCGGGTAGCGCCCCCAACGCACAGCCGCCTGCGCCGCAGGCGCAGGCCCCGGCGGCAGGGCCGGCTGTGCCCCAGCAGTAACAAGTTTGTTCGGCCGATGAAGTACGCGGGTCCCGGGCGCAAGCCTCGGACCCGCTGCTTCTTTAAAGGCCAGTTTCGAGTTTCAAGTTTTCCTGGAGTGCGTCAGATATCAATCGAAACTCGAAACTGGAAACTTGAAACCATCTTCGCTGTTACCCGGCTCCCCCTGCACCACTCGACTCGCTCTGGCTCTTTATTGCCGACTCATACCGGCACGCCAGGGGTTACATTGTTGATAGCAACTCCCCATGATCAACCGTCAATTGTCAAAGATCCGGTGGATTGACGTCCTCTGGCTGGTATTTCTGGGCGGCTTGGCCCTGCTCTCGCCCGTGGGCGAGATACACAAGCAGCTGACGCTGGCGGCCATCGCCGTTTTCCAGCTCTTCGAGCGGCGCCTCATCACCGATCTGCCCCGCCGCGGGCCCAGCTACAGCGTCTTGATAAAGATTCTTCTGTCCACCCTTTTGCTGGGACACACCGGGGGCGGAGTCAGCATCAACAGCAGCTACTACCCCATCTATTACCTGCCGGTCATCACCGCTGCCATCTACTTCGGGCCTCTGGGCACCCTGCTATGGACGGCTCTAGCTTCGGCCGCTTATTGCTCTTACCTGATTCCAGTGTTGGTATTGCAGGACTACGAACTCACTCCCAGCGGTGAGGTGGAACTGGGCATCCGCATCCTGTTCTTCTTTTTTGCCGCCATCCTGGTGAACCAGTTCGCCATGGAGAACCGGCGGCGGCTGAAGGAATCGCAGATGCTTTCGGAAACGCTGGCCGAATCCAACCGCCAGCTGAAGCAGGCGCAGCAGGAGGCACGGCGCTCTGAGCGTTTGGCCGCGCTGGGGCAGCTCTCCGCCGGGCTGGCGCATGAAATCCGCAATCCCCTGGGCGTGATCAAGGGCTCGGCGGAAATGCTCAGCCAAAAGCTGCAGGGAGCTTCGCCACTCGCGGAAGAGTTGGCAGGCTACATCTCCTCCGAGGTGAACCGGCTTAACGCGCTGGTAGCGCGCTTTCTGGATTTCGCCCGCCCTTCGCGCCTGCAACTGCAGCCGGTCAGCGCGCCGGCCCTGGTGGACCGCGCTGTGGAATCAGTTCAGGCCCAGTTCCCCGCGGCCACGATCACAGTGGAGCGCAATTACGCTGATGATCTGCCCCCAATCCTGGCCGACGAGCGGCTTTGCGAGCAGATTTTCGTGAACCTCATCAGCAACGCCTATGAGGCCATGAATGGCGCCGGCGGCCAGCTGAAAGTTTCCATCGCACCGGAATCGGCGGAGAGCGGGCCGGGCGTGGCAGTGGAAGTCCAGGATTCGGGGCCCGGCGTGCCTGCCGAAATTCGCGAACAGATTTTCAATCCCTTTTTCACTTCCAAGGAGAACGGGGTCGGCCTGGGGCTCTCCATCGTGGCCAAGATCGTGGACGACCACCGCGGGTCCATCCGGCTGAAAAGCCAGCCGGGAGAAGGGGCATGCTTTCATGTGTTTCTTCCCGCCAATCCCAACTGAGGAATCATGCCTTCCATTCTGATCGTCGAAGACGAAGCCAAGATGCGGCGCCTGCTGGAACTCAATCTCGGCGAGGAGGGCTTCACCACCCACGCCGTGGCCGACGCCGAAACGGGGCTCAAGCTGCTGGGCAAGGAAAAGATTGACCTGGTGGTGACCGATTTCCGCCTGCCGGGCATGAACGGCCTGGACTTCCTGCAGGCCATCAAGCGGGTGAATGCTTCCCTGCCGGTAGTGATGATGACGGCGTATGGCTCGGTGGAATCGGCGGTGGAAGCCATGAAAATGGGCGCCAGCGATTACGTGCTCAAGCCGTTTTCGCTGGAAGAAATGACGCTGGTGGTGCGCAAGGAACTGGACGCCCACAACCTGCGCGAAGAAAACCGCTCCCTGCGCGAAGCCCTGGGCCAGCGTTATCAATATAAGAACATAGTCGCCAAAAGCGGCAAGATGCAGGCGGCGCTGGCCATGGTGGAGCGCGTGGCCCCCACCAACGCCACCGTGCTGCTGGGCGGGGAAAGCGGCGTGGGCAAGGACCTGGTGGCGCGCGCCATCCACGAGCATTCCAACCGCAAGTCGGGGCCGTTCGTAAAGATCAACAGCACCGCCATCCCCGAAAGCCTGCTGGAAAGCGAGCTGTTCGGCTACGAGAAAGGCGCATTCACCGGGGCCATGGCGAGCAAGCCGGGCAAGTTTGAGCTGGCGGACAAAGGCACGCTCTTCCTGGATGAAATCGGCGATGTGCCCGCTGCCACGCAGGTCAAGCTGCTGCGGGTGCTGCAGGAACGCGAGTTTGAACGCCTGGGCGGAACCAAGACCCTGAAAGTGGACGTGCGCCTGATCGCCGCCACCAACCGCGATTTGCGCGCCGCGCTGGAGGACGGCAGCTTTCGCGAAGACCTTTACTACCGGCTGAACGTGGTGGCCATTGATATTCCACCCCTGCGCGAACACAAAGAAGATATCCCCGAGCTGGCGCAATTCTTTCTGGAGAAATACGGGCGCGAGGCGACGCGCCCGGTGAAGGGCATTACCCCGGCGGCGATGAAGGTGCTGATGGAGTTCCACTGGCCGGGCAATGTTCGTGAACTGGAAAACGTGATGCAGCGCGCGATCACCCTGGCGCGCGGCGAAACCCTGGATGTGGACGACATTCACCTCGACCGTCCGCCTCAGGCCAACGGCGCCGCCTCGGTTCTGCCCCCGGGCATGACCCTGGATCAGTGGGAGCAGGAGATCATCCGCGAAGCCCTGCGCCAGGCCAATGGCAACAAGAGCCAGGCGGCGCGCGCACTGGGCCTTTCGCGCAACGCCCTGCGCTATCGCCTGTCGCAGATGGGCGTTCCCGACCCGGAAAATAAGGGCGCCGAGGACCCGGAGAAAAAATAGATGTGGGGACAGCCGCTTCTCGGCCGGCCTGACTGTTCTTGTGTGAAGACAGCAGCCCCCGGCTGTCCTAGCCCCGGTAGGGCGCCTGAGAGTAGCCCGCCAGTTCAGCGGCGGGGATCAGCTTTCTCGACCCGCTCCCTCAGGGGCTGAAGCCCAATCAGATTTGGCGCATGTTTCGCACGGCTGAAGCCGTGCGCTTCCACACCGCTGCCATCTTCTTGCTGCACCACGGCCCGGTTCGACCGCTGCACCCTTTGTGTGGGGACAGCCGCCCCCGGCTGTCCGAGCGGGCGCAGCCCGCTTCAGCTCCGGTGGGCCGCCTGAAAGTAGCCCGCCAGTTCAGTGGCGGGCTACTCTCAGGCAGGTCTCTACGAGACCTGCTCGAATACATCCACCGCAACCCTGTACACGCCCCATTATTCAGGTCATTCTCTCGGCAGGCGGCGGGCGGCGAAGTCCTTTCCGGCATAGCGGTAAGTCAACCCGCTCACTTTCCCTTTCGGGTCCTTTGCAATCACCGCGTGCCCGAAGAAATTTCGTTCCAGGAACTCCGTCGCGGAAAGCGGAACCAGGGGGGTGCGAAAATCTCCCACTTGCAGCAGCAGGTACCCCGGCCGGGCGATCAGGCTAGCCTTGGCATTGGGAACAAAATACTCCGGCCCAAATTGATACTCACCCGCATACGATTGCAAAACAGTTTGAGGCATAGCGGCGGCACGCATGAGCGGCGGAGGAGGAGCCTTTTGCCCAAAAACAATGGCGGCAAGGGCCTCGGCGATGGGGTCCTGAGACACGCTGGCATAGCTGTTGCTCAGAACAATGACGGTGACGTCATCATCGGGGAAGCGGTCCAGTTCCGCGGTGAAGCCGGGACTGCGGCCATTGCTAGACATCACGCGGCGCCCAGCCCGGCGGCGGACAAACCAGCCGTAACGATTGCCCCGCCCCTCCACAAAGTATTTCTGCCGCGTCGCCGCCTGCAGCAGTGCATTGGTGTTGAGAGCGCGATCGAAGCGGTAGAGATCCCCCACGGTCGAGTACAGGGAGCCATTGCCGGTCTTGTTTGACCAGTCCAGGTAAGGCGCCTTCTCATGGCCGGTGATCCCGGCGGGTTCATAGCCGGACGCAGCAAAGGGAATCAATCGCCGAGCATCACCGTCATGCCCCGAGTGCCGCATTCCGGCCGGGTCCAGAATGTGCTCGCGGACGTAATCCCCGTAACTCTCCCCAGCAACCTTCTCCACCACCAGGGCGAGCAGGTTGTAATTGGAATTGCTGTAGTGGTAGTCGCTGCCCGGCTGGAACTCTAGCGGGAGGCCGGCGAATTCGGCAACCAGTTCCTGCAGCGTGTGGGGACTGCGCGCGAAAGTGTCGTAGTCGGGAAGATCGTTGACATTGGGAATGCCCGAGGTGTGGGTGAGCAGGTTATCCAGGGTGATACGGTCGGCGTGCGGGAAATTGGGAAGAAAACGCGCGAGGTAATCGGAAACCCGCAACCGTCCCTGCTCCTGCAGTTGCAGGATGGCCATCGCCGTAAACGGTTTGGAGACGGAGGCGATGTGGAACCGTGTCTCGGGCGTGTTGGGAACCTGCAGTTCGTAATTGGCCATGCCGTAGGCGCGGCGAAACAAGGTGCGGCCCTTTCGCGCGATCAGTACAGCGCCGGTGAAGTTGCCGGTCTCCACAAAGGGAGTGAGATACGACTGGATGCGGGCGGCAACCTGGCTGTCGGGAACGATCTGCGCTTCCCCGGAAGCGCTTATCAGCAGATATGCGGCCAGTACGGTGATAAATGCCTTCATGACGTCCCCCGGGTTGTGGCCAAGGATTGTAGCTGAGACGCCCAAGCTCGAACCCGGTTCCTGCCCGCACCAAGGTGGCCGAAAACCACCACCGGCGCACAAAAAGCACCACCAAAGGCGCCCCGTCCGATCCGGCACACGGCCAGCAAAGCACGTTGAATCAATAACATAACTGCAACCGGCTAGTTTGGCCCCTGCCCTGCACTAACAGGGGGTGGATATGGAGTCTCTGGCCGAATCAGGTCGGAGGTGGGCTATGAAACGCTATCTGGCAAGTTTGGCAGCGGTTCTGGTATTAGCGGCAACGTCCTACGCCAAGGTGGACTTACAGCCGGGCGTGGCGCGCGCCAGCCTGATTCACGGCGACGTCACCATGCAGCGCGCTGATTCCGGCGACTGGGTGAACGTCAGCCTGAACACTCCCC
>JBLMXE010000195.1:0-7619 GCA_050257615.1 Chlamydiota bacterium
CCTTGAGCTTGCTCTTTAGTTTAGCGACCTTATTTTGCACCGTTCTAGCAGCCATGGCATTTGGGATCGCGGCCAGTTGGGTGGCTGTGACCGGCATTCTGTTTGCTTTTGGGCATCATTCACACGCCAATGAGGCGGCGCTGGTGGAATCGCCCGCCAGCGGCGACTGAATTTTCCTTAGACGTTTAGCGGGCTTGCCCAGCGCGACGGCGCTGGGTTTTTTGTTGCAGGAGTGAGCAGTCGGGGTTGGGAGTCAGGCAGCTATGGGATAAGGCGCTTTGAAATTACCCTTGCTTCAAAGCGACCCTTGTCATCAAAGTGACCGACGCAGATCACTCTGTCGTTATCCTTTATGCCGCTGGCGTCGATGGGATTGGCTTTTTTACTCCCGTGTGCTTGGCTGACAAACTCAGTGGAGCTGTCGTAATGGATAACTTTCTCTTCCTCAGTGCCTTGCTTGCGAACTGTGAGGGTTTGGCCACTTGAGTCGTGTCTTACCACAATACCCTCCCAGCGAGCCTGTTTCGAAGCACTTTGCTTCTTGCCTTGCTGGGTGGCGGATTGGGAAGGATTCACACCGGGAAATGCCGAGATTGATAACGCGATGACAAGGCCAGACGCCCACACTACCCTGTGCAGCATATAACCTCCTCTGGATCTGCTTCAGAATTGAAGTTGACAGCGATTAGGGCCAGAAACTTGGATTCGTTCGTCCGAGGGGCCCAGCGTAGTTCCGTTCGGGGTCAGGTGTCTAGCTAAAGCAGCCAAAACTGGCGAGATTGTGCTCTCTACGATCGGGCGCAGTCAAGAGCTTTTTGGCCACTGGCCAACCTGCTTCAAGAGTTTTGCGAATACAACCGAAGGTATGGCCGAGCCCGCGCACGTCGGTAGGGCGGGGGCTGTTGGCGTGAATAGCGTTTGCTTTCTTTACAATCTGAAACGGCCGGCCTACCCACGCATAAGATCATTATCTGGAACGTTTCGCGGCGCATTCGGGCGAGGGTGTGGAAGCGCCCGGCTTCAGCCGGGCCGAATCAGACACAGTTGAAAGATGGGCTTCAGCCCCGGCCTGCGGTCCCCCTTCCACACGGTTTTTCCCCGGAGTGATCCTGAGTGCCTTCAGGCGCGAAGGATCTCGCTGCAGTGCTGAAGATCGCGCGGTTGCACGCGAGATGCTTCGGGGCTCGCGCCACAAGCTCCTTGTTCCAGGGCGAGTTGCGCTCGTCCGCACGGGGCAGAGCCCCGTGCCCACACGTTCTGAGTTTCAATCTAGTCTGAGCCCGGAAAGATTGGGCTTTACTGCGCGGAAAAGTCCAGCTATGCTCACGCGCATTCGGGCCCTTAGGCTCCACCCTGGTAATACCGATTTTATCTCCAACGCGCAAAAGGAAGGGTACGAGGATGATCAAACTCTCAGCGGTCTTGCTCACCGTGGTTTTTGCCGGAACGCTCTGCGTCGCTCAGAACGCATCAACCGGCCAAACCCACGAAAAGAAAGCCACTTCCACCAAGGAGGCTCGCTGGCAAGGACACATTGTCAGGATCAACAAAAAAGAGTCCAGCATGAGCGTGCGAGGTGGCATGGGAAACATGGAAAGCACCGAGCGGCAAATTTTTTATGACAGTGCGACCGAGTGGACCAAGCTCGGCAAGCCCGCCAAGCCGAGTGATTTCACAGACGGCGCCTTCGTGATCGTTCTGGGCAAGATTGATCACAAAGGTGTTTTTCACGCCAGCCGAATTGATTTACGCCTGTCCCGTTAGCGGCTGCATACGGATTTGAGATGGCGGCAGCAGCAGGGATGATGTTGTCTGCCGCCGCTCATGCCAGAACCGCCTGCTCAGTAACGGGTGTTGGTAGCGCGACTCTCTTTTTCGCCGCGCAGCCAGATGTAGAGTGGCGCTTGCGGAGAGGGTGGCGGCCAGGGCACGGCGATTTTGAGCGTCTGCTCGCCGGCGGCGCCGGGCACGGGCGTCGGAATGCCCTGCGCTTCGTAACCGTGCTTGGAATTCCACCCCGTGCGGTCAATCAGCTCCAGATCCTGGCCGGTCAAAGTCCCCGCATAAAGTGACGGGGCGAGCTTCTCGCCGCTAATGGTGAACTTTTCGATGCGGGGCAGCAGGACCACGTGGCCCAGCGAGTAGGGGTCGGAGTTGCCGGTGGGCTCGCCGACGATGGTCGCGGTCAGTTCGCAGCCGAACTGGCCGACGGCGCCGGGATCGAGCGACAAAAACAGAACGCCCTGGCCGGCCGAATTCAAGTCGGCGCCACCCTGCTGGTCGCCGGGATAGAGAGTGAGCTTTTTTCTGGTATTGCCGTCGTCGGCGCATTCGAGCCGCATGCCGGGACGGGAATCGGTGTTTTCGGCGCGCAGGGCGAAGCTGACCGTCACCCCGGAAGGAATTTCGCCGTGCTGCAGCTGCACGCCGGAAGAGCCGGCAAAGGATTGATTCACGTTCACGATCCTGGGCCGCGGTCCTAGCACCTGCATGGCGTCGCTGAGCTGCAGAGGTGCGTTGAGTCCGCTGACAACCACGGTGGCGGCCAGGCGGTCGCCAGGCTGAGCTTTTGACAACAGCTTGATGGTGGCCGCGCGGGCACTCAGGTGACCCTCGCCGGCCGCCGCCAGCGTCCATTCGGCATTGGGGCTGGAGATGCTTGTGATGCGCTGCAGTTCGCTGCCCTGGAGCTGCACCGTCTGCTGCGGCTCGCCCACATTCACACGCAGCGGAAGGTTGGTGATTTTGGGAGTGGGCGGATGCACGGTAACCTGCACCTCGTGCGCCGAACCATTGAGTTGTGTTAGAGCGAGCAGATAGGGACCGGGCTGTAGGGAAGCGGTGTTCACGTCCAAATCGAGCACACGCTTTTCGCCGTTCTCAGCGGCGGGAGGTAGAGAGAAGTGCACCGGCTTGGCGGAGTCCTTGCCCTGGTTGGCGTTGTGCAGGGTCACCCCTTTAACGAACTCGAAGTCGGCACCGGTGGCTTGCAGTGGCACAGTGCCAGTGCCGGCCACCAGCCGGTCCTCCGACTGAGGAGTAAGCTTCACGCCGTTGAAATCGGCAAAAGGGCGAACGTCCACTGTTCCGGAAACGGGCAGGGGCGTCCAATCCCAATTAGCCTCCAGCTGGTACTTGCCGGGCGACAGCTTCACGTGAGCGAGATCGAGTTGCAGGGAATCGTCGGCAGCGTTCGGCGTGACCTTTACTGAGATGGGGACGACGCGCCCGGAACCGATCAGTTTCCAGTCGCGGGCGCGGGCGACAAGGCGCAACTGAGAGACGCTGGGGACCGACGCCTTGAGGGTGGGCGTCCAGCCCAGGGGCGCAACTGCCGGCTGAGCCAGGGTGACGGTCGGCGGGCCGGAATCGGGCACGCGCACCATCCAGAGGTAAGCAACATGGAGCCGCGAGGGCTTGCGGTTGGCGGCGCACAGGGCCATGCCGTCGGCGGGCAAAGTTTGCGCGAAGGCGGGGCGGAATTCCATGCCGGGAAACAAGCTGCCGTGCAGGTTTTCGAAGAGCGCGGTCCCGCCCACCGCCAGGATGACGGGCGAGCCGAAGAACATGGAAGCTACCGAGGCCGCCAGTCCGGTGGAGCCGGCGGCCAGGGTAGGCGGATCGCCGGAGCCGCTTTTGCCGAAGGCGGGGACGGCTGCCTGCAGCAGTTCGCCGGCAGCCTGATCGGGGCTGGCGCCGGAATCCAGCTTGGGGACCGCCACGCCGTACTGCGAGGAAAATCCATGCAGGGCCGATTGCAGGTCGCTGCTGCCGGGCGCGGACTGCTCGTAGTTGGAAAGCGTCTGTACCAGTGCTTCCACCGTGGTGGTGCGCTGGGCATAGTCGGCCAGCTGGGTAATGATTTCCGGGTTCTCCTTGATCAGCGAGTTGACGCGCTTGGCATCAATGCCGTGCTCGCCGAAGACCAGGCCCACCACGGAGGCGTGAATGGGGACGGACCACTCGGCGGCAGCTTTGGCCGGCCTGGGCGCCAGCACCTCCACTTGGGAGGAATCGTCCGCCAAGGCCGGCGCCAGTACCACCGCGACCTTAGCCTTGTCTTTCCATTTTGCCGGCAGGCGCACGGGTTCGTAATGCAGCTTTTGGCCAGGCTGAATCAGATTAATAGCGGTAACGGGAAGCGCCGGCCCGCCGCCCGACGGCTGCACCACCAGCTTGAAAGAGCTGATGGGAAAGGCGCCGGGACACTTCGCCTGCGAACTCACCACCGCAGCAGAGGGCGCAGCACCCCAGGTCAGCAGGGCAAGAAGGACCGCGCCAGTGAGCAGCAATCTCCTATGAGGTCGGGCCCAGGGTTTACAGGAAATCACCTTCAAATCTTAGGGGAGGAACAGAGGATCGGCAACCCTGGATCGGCTAAATGTCACCCTGCGAAATTGATCAGCGAGAACACATCCGCAAACTGCGGCGCCCGTTCCTTTACTCCTGCTGCTGATTCTGGCGCTGCTGCTGTTGCTGCTGTTGTAGTTGCTGCATGCGCTGCAACTCCTGCAGCAGCTGCTCCGGGGTCTTGACTCCGGGCTGTTGCGGGTTGCCAGGGTTGCCAACCTGGGGATTGCCGGAGGTATAGGGCTGAGGATATGTCGGGGTCGGCTGCGGTTGGGGACTGGCGGACTCCTCAGTCGAGGGCTCCTCGGGAGGAATCTCCTGCTCATCGTTGGTGGCATCCGGGGGCGCGTCGTCCTGGTTAGGCATGACTTGCTGAGGCGGCGGCTGATAGGCCGTGGCCGGCGGGGGAGGCGAGGAGGATTCGGCCCCAGGAGATTTGGGCGTGAGGATCACGTGCTGCAGGCCGCCCGGATTGGAAGCGGAAGCGATCATCACATAGTCGTAGCGGGAACCATTGAGCAATTCGGCCAGGACATTGCGCGCCGCTCCCGGGCCCATGCGGCCGGCCACACGCTCCATGCCGGCTCCGGGGGGCAGTTCAATGACTGCGCCAGTCTGGCGAGCGACGGCGTGAAGTATGTCAGCCAAGGTCGAATTGCGCGAGATAACGGTGAGCTGGTCGTTAAGATAGCTGACCTGCGGCGGTTGCGCCGGCATCTGTTCCAGAGTGGGAGGCGGCGGGGGCGGTACGGGCTGCGCGGCAGCCTCTGCGGCTTTGACTCGCACGGTGCGCGCCTTCTGCGCTTTTTGCGGCGCCGCCCAAAGCACCACCGGCATGACTGCCAGCATCAACCATATATTGACGATTTGCTGGAAGCGGAACATAGGACACGGCCTTGGGGAGTGGAACCCGCAGTCTGACGGGTCAGCTAGATTGTAACACTGCCGCGCGGGGGTGGCGGGAAGGTGACCAGTGTAATATCTAAGTGCCTGTTCCATATACCTTTGCTTGCATCGGAGTAGCTGAATTTGGCATCGTAACAAGAGGGACCTGTGAAACGGACCTCGCCATGATGAGAACGAGACGACGGATCTGGATTGCGCAGCCACTCGCAATTTTGTTGACTGTCTTTTGCCTGGCGTTCGGGCTTGGCCAGCCGGCGCAAGCGCAAGAAGCTTGCCTGACCGCTACGGATATGGGCGCGACCGCAGTATCCACGCTGGAGAGCACGGCCAAACGCTACTTCCAAATGGCGGCTACGGGCGACATCGCGTCGCTGCAGCAAAATGCGATTCCCGCCCTGGCCTCGACTTTCGGGGGCGTGGAAGCAGCAGTGAACGACCACAAGGAGCAATTTGCCGGGGCACCAAGCACCGTGCGTCCGCCTTTTGTGCTGGAAGCCACGGGAACCGCACCCCTGGAGCGCGCGGAATTTTTCTGCGGCATCTATAACTCGCCCGACCGGGTCGGCTTCTCCATTCCCAATCTGCCGCCGGGAACCTACGCGGTCGTCATCCAGGACGTGACCACGGCTAAAGCGGCGAAATACAGCGTGAGCATGATCCTGCAGGAACAGGCGGCGGCCACCAATACGGCCCAGAGCGAGAACCCAGAAGCGGCGCTGGCTTCAGCCGCCTGGAAGCTGGCCGGCTATTACGTACGCCCGGCAACCATCGGCGGCCATGACGGCCAGTGGTTCTGGGACAAGGCGCGCCAGTTCAAAGCGCAGGGCCAGACGCTGAACGCCTACTACTACCTGATTGAGGCCCGGCAACTGCTTTCGCCGGTGGACTTCATGGGCACGCCGCAGCTGGACAGAATTTACGACGAAACCCAGCAGGTGATCCCCAAGGATATGCCGGTCAGCGGGCCAGTGGACAACGTGATCGGGGGACAGACTTACAAACTGGCGCAGGTGTTTCCGGTGCCAGTGGGCGATGACCTGGACCTGGTGGTGAAGTACCAGGTGGCAGACATTTCCAACACCAGCCAGACGTTTGAGCAGAACATAAACCTGATCAAGGCGTTCGTGGCCAAATACCCGGAAGTGCGCGGGGCGTTTGACGGGGTGGTAGCGCGGGCGGTGAATCCTTCCGGCCAGGACTACGGCTCGCTGTTGCCGATGAAAGAAATCAAGTAAGAGCAGTTCTCAGTTCTCGGTTCTCAGTTGCAGCTACTAGCTGCTAGCTTCTAGCTACTAGCTAAAACGCGAAGAGAGCTGTGCCGCGTGCGCTTGCTAACCACTAACGACCAGCTACCAACTACCGCCTAAGTGCTAATCTGATGGCGCGTTCGGCTGAATGCTGATGGCTGAATGCTGCTTGTTTGTCCATGACCCCCGACAAGTTGCGCAAGATCTTCGAGCAGGTGCGCCGTGGCAAGCTTTCGCCCGATGAAGGGGTGGACCGGCTGCGCCATCTGCCATTCGAGGACCTGGGTTTCGCCAAGGTTGACCACCACCGGGCGTTGCGGGTGGGCATGCCGGAGGTGATTCTGGGGCAAGGCAAGACGCCGGCGCAGGTGGCGGAGATTTTTGCGCGGCTGGCGCGGCATTCCAAAAACGTGCTGGCCACGCGCGCCAGCCAAGAGCAGTTTGCGGCAGTGAGGAAAAAAGTGCGCGGCGCTGAGTACCGCGAGCTGGCGCGTGCCATCACCTTGCGCCGCGACCGCAAGATTTACGGCCAGGGCGCCATCGCCGTGGTGTCGGCGGGGACCAGCGACGTGCCCGTGGCCGAAGAAGCGGTGGTCACAGCCGAGCTGATGGGCAACAACGTGGAGCATTTCTACGACGTGGGCGTAGCCGGCATCCATCGCCTGCTGGCGCATCGCCAGGCGCTGGCCCGGGCGCGGGTGGTGATTGTGTGCGCCGGCATGGAGGGGGCGCTGCCCAGCGTGGTAGGGGGAATGATAGGCGTGCCAGTAATTGCCGTGCCCACCAGCATTGGCTATGGGGCCAGCTTCCAGGGAGTGGCGGCGCTGCTGGGCATGATAAACTCCTGCGCCTCCAACGTGTCGGTGGTCAACATAGATAACGGATTTGGCGCGGCTTACGTGGCTTCCCTCATCAACCGGCTGTAGTGGCGGGGGCCATTGGCGCGGATGGCCAGTTTGCCGCTAGAATAGCAGTCACCTCAATCAGAGCTACCGAATACTGAATGAAGATTTCCCGGGTGTGGTGGAGTTTGGCTGGCCTGCTGATGGTGCTGGCCCTGGCGATGTTGGCCCTTGGCTGCGGCGACATTTTCCGTCCCGTGGCTGTTCCCATTAC